>JAHZJA010001474.1 GCA_022601155.1 Deltaproteobacteria bacterium
CATGACACCGCCCCCGACCGCTGTGGCAGTGCTTTCGCTCCTCGACGCATGACCCGATGCGCCTTCGAAGCGCAGCCTCGCCAGGGAGCTGCCGCTGACGGCGTTGTGGCCCGTGGAAACCGCCAAAGTCGAGCCTAGGGGTTGATGTCGTCGCCACCACGGGGCGCGATTTCCATGCTCTCGTACTCGTTGTCGCTGACGTAGATCAGCGGCCCCGCAACGCTGGCGAACCCATCCCCATCGGCGGGGGTGGGCATTGCGTCGAGGAGGAAGCGATCGTCGATACGCACGCTGGCGTCGACCTCGAACTCACCCACGCAAGGATCGGGGTTGGTGACGGTGACCGCTTCGACCCGGACCACGACACCCTCGTAGGCGATGGCCACTTCGGAGCTGGGATCGTCGAGGTCTTGGGTGGAGACGACGATGGGCTCCGGGACGGTGGTGGTTCCGGTCAGCACCAGGGGGTCGTCGATCGACACGTGGATGGCCTGCTGGCCGGACTGGCCGCGGAGCTGACCGACGATGGAGACGACGTCGCCTTGCACGGGAGTCTGCGGCAAGTTGGCCTCGGTCCGTACGCGGATACCCGAGAGCGGGCCCGAGTCTTGCTCTTGCACGAAGAACTCCAGCTGGGCGCCAGTCTCCGAGGGGTACACGGGGGTGGTGACCACGACGTCGATGACCTCGACTCGTTGCCCGGTGTCGTAGTTGTCGCGGTTGATGTCGTAGACGCTGGTCAACAGCGGCATGTCGTCGTCCATGCCGAACCCGTCGTCCTCGGCTCCACCGGTCCCGCCCCCGCTGCCGGTCGCACCGGATGTCTCGCTGATCCAACCGTCGTCGCCGGACTCGCACAGCCCGGGGACTCCAGTCGCCGCGGGCGATGTCGTCTCGGTTGCGCCGTCGCCGTTGCCGTTGCCGTTGCCGTTGTCGGACCCTGTCGCCGAGCCGCTGGCCCCACCGTCACCCGAACCCGCGGTGCCGCAGCCCGGAGCCCACCAGAACGTAGATGCAGCGAATATCACTGCGCCGCGATACCAACCAAAAGCCAAAGCCATGGACTGGAGTATAGGCGAACCCGCTGCGCAGTCGAGGCAGTGGGGTCGCCTCGTGGGGGGTACTGGCTCGGGGCCCGGCGACTGGGACCATGCGGGTGACGTTGCAGTCGGGTGATCGGGTGCGCTGCTAGGGGCTGACGTCGTTGCCCGCGCGGGGAGCGATCTCCATGCCTTCGTACTCGTCATCGCTGACGTAGATCAGCGGTCCCGCGACGCTGGCAAAGGCCTCGCCGTTGGCCGGCGTGGGCATGGCGTCGAGGAGGAAGCGGTCGTCGATACGCACGCTGGTGTCGACCTCGAACTCGCCCACGCACGGATCGGAATGGGTGACCACGACCGATTCCACTCGAACCACGACGCCCTCGTAGGCGACGGCGAGCTCGGAGTTGGGATCGTCGAGGTCTTGGGTGGTGATGATGACGGGCTCGGGTACGTCGGCGGTTCCGGTAAACGCCAGCGGTACGCCCCACGAAGTGTGGATGACCTGGTGGCTCGCCTGCCCGCGGAGCTGGCCCTCGATGGTGAGGATGTCACCCGGGACGGGGGTCTGGGACAAGGTGAAGTTCGTTCGCACGCGGATGCCCGACAGCGGGCCCGAGTCCGGCTCTTGGACGAAGAACTCGAGCTGAGCGCCGCTCTCGGAGGGGTATACGGGGCTCGTGACGATGACGGCGCGGACCTCGACCAGCTCCCCGGTGGGGATGTTCCCGCCGTTGATTTCGTAGATGGTGGTGAGCAGCGGCATGTCGTCATCCATGCCGAACCCAGTGTCCTCGGCTCCACCCGAGCTGCCGCCCGAGTTTCCGCCGCCAGGGGATGTCGCGCTCACCCAGCCGTCGTCACCGGACTCGCATAGCCCGGCGATGCTTGTGGCTACGGGGGCCGTGTCGGTGGCGTTGTCGGCTCCGCTGGTGGCGGCGGAGCCACTGGAGCCACTGGTGCCACCGCCGCCAGCGCCCTCGGAGCCACAGCCCGGCGCCCCCAATATCGTAAATATCGCCAATGTCACCGCACGGCGGTGCACTACAGAAACTAAGACCATGCACGGCAGTATAGGCGAATGCGCCGCCCGGTCGAGGCGGGCGGCGGTGGTCTCAGCGCGTACTCCAGAACACCTTGGCCACACGCACCGACCCCTCGCGAATCGAGAAGGGGATGCGGCGCGTGCCGTGGGGCGTCTTGAGGTGGAGCTCGCCTCGCACGGTGCCGCGCTCGCCTTCGGGGGCGCGGCTCGGGGTCGGCCGGGTGATCTCGATGAACACGGACTTGCGAACCTTGCGAAGGGTCAGCTGCTCGTGGCCCGGAGTCTCCTGGACCCGAGCCTTGCCCTCGGGACGCATGGCCGACAGTCGCCGACCCTTGGCGTCGACGACCGCGAGGTCGAGGTCGTCTTCGCCCGTCCATGTGAGCGTGGCCTTGAGCTGATTGCGGCTGTGCAGGTCGAACGAAGCGGCACGCACGATGCCACCGGTCACCTCGGCATCGGCCTCGGCGAGAGTGGTGAGGCTCGATGCCGCATTCGCCCGGCCATCGACCAGGGCGTCGAGCGCCTGTCGACGACGACCCGCACGCTCGAGGCACCGGGCAAGCTCGGCGTGGTGCTTGCCATCTTGGGGGTCGATGCTGACGACGGCCCGACGATGCGAGCATGCACGGGTGAGGTCGCCCTCACCCTCGTAGGCCCGAGCGAGCTCGGCGTGACGACGCTCGACGAATGGCCGTACCTCGAGGGCACTCTCGTAGGCGCGCAGGGCCATGGGGTCACCGTCGGCGGCCATGGCATCGGCCAGTGACGTCAGCGCGGGTGCATGATCGGGA
Organism: Deltaproteobacteria bacterium; assembly: GCA_022601155.1. Lineage (GTDB taxonomy): Bacteria > Myxococcota_A > Polyangia > Nannocystales > Nannocystaceae > Paraliomyxa. The sequence continues at coordinate 2,880 of JAHZJA010001474.1, forward strand.
TCGACCTCGGCCCACGCCCGGGCGAACTCGAGGGCACCGCTATGGTGGGCTCGCAGGGCCGCGCGGACGAGCTTGCCGTGGGCACTGCGTTGGGTGGGATCGGCGTCGACGGTCCGGCGCAGGTCCTCGACCCGAGCCAGGGCACGCGCGCTGGGGCTACCCACTGGGCGCGTGTGAAGCCGACGCACGGGCGGCGACCAGCCGCGGCGCTTGCCAGGCTTGCTCCAACCGCCACTGCGGCGCCCACTGCTCGATCCTCCGCCCATCGGCTCGTTCCAGTCTCTCTTGGTGGTCGGCTTGCTCTTCTTCTTCTTTTTGGGCTTTTGCTTCTTCTCGGGTCGAGCGGGAGCGCTGCCGGACCGCGTGCCCCCGGCATCGCCCTCGTCGTCACCAAGACTGACGTCGCTCGGCTCCTCGGCGGGCACCGGCTCGTTCTTTGCGAACGGGTCGGGATCGTCGAAGTCCCCGTGATCGTGCACGGGACCGAGCCCTTTGCCGCTGCCGTGGTCCGAGCCCTTGGGGCTCATTCCGCCGCCGGAGGCACCACCCGGCACTCCACCGACGACGCCGCCAGCCACACCACCAGGGACGGAGGGGGGAGGCGCCGGATCCTGGCTGGGCGAGCGCCGATCGTCCAAGTCTTCTTCCTCGGGCTCAGCCACATCCACGTCCTTGAAGCGGTCGGCGCTGGCGGAGACGTCTCCCTCTCCGCCGGCCTCCTTGCGGAGGGTGCCGTCATCCGGGCTCGGAGACGATGGGCTGGATCCGAAGCGACCGGACTTTTCCTCGGTGGTCGCGGTCGCCCTCGAGCCGGACGCCGCCGAGCGAAGCTCATCCTCTTGCTTCTTGTCTTCTTCGACCCTGCCGTTCCACTTGTCGGTGTTCTTGGCGGCGCGGACGACGTTGAACTCGCGGTACATCGCGTCGTTCTCGAGCACGAGCAACGAGCTGAACCGCGACATCACGGTGTAGTGCTTCGACAGCGCGACGATCTGATCGCGGGCATCGAAGCCGCGGGTCTGCGTGAGGTCGGCAATCTCGGCCTGCGCCCAGGTGCGGGGCAGGTGTCGATGTTGCTCGGGGGAGTCTCGCTCGGCCTCCAGGTCGACCCGGAACCGCGCCTCGATCGGGCCCTGGGGTCCTCGCGCGCGGAGAATCACCTCGTCATGAACGGCGCGACTGAGCTTGCCCAGGAGTACGAGAGAGTCGCCCGGGCGAATGCCGCCCGTACCGTGGCGATGAACGGCCACCATGCCGTCGGGAAGGTCGAGCTCGAGGTCGTGAACGACCGGCACCCGGGCGCGAAGCCGGAGCTCCCGGACCAGCTGTTGTCGGTCGTCGCGAGCATCGGCCTCGAGGATGTCGCCACCGGTCTGCTGAACGATCGCGCTCAGCGTGGTGAGATCGGAGCGCGCTCCCAGAGCCACGGCCATCACCCGATGGTCGCGCAGCGGCTCGGCGACCAGGCTCGCGAGACGGTCGGCCGCCATCTCGCCGGAGCTGGGGGTGCCATCACCGAGGTAGACGATGACGCGCTGACCCGGTGCACCACCTCGCTCCAGAGCCTCGGCCGCGGAGGTCATCATGCCCCCCAGGTCGCTGGCTCCCGCCAGATCCTGAGCGTCGAGGAAGCGCTGCACCTCGTCGAGGTCGCCCGCTTGCGCCGCGAGCATTCCTCCCGGGGCCTGATCGCAGGCGGTGTCACACGCGAGCACGGCGAAGCGATCGTCGGGCTCCATGGAGGTGGCCAGGGCTTCGACCATTCCACGGGCGGCGGTCCACAGCTCGGGGGAGGTGCTGTGGCTGCGGTCGAGCACGAAGGCGTAGCTCGTGGGACCCTCGGGGCGCGGAAGCTCGAGCTCAGGCTGGGCTGCGACCATGAAATACGCCTGCCCGTCGCGGTCGAGGTGGGTGGCGGTGTGGATGCGCGCCTCGTCCTCGGCCACGGGAATGTCGACGCCGATGTCGGCGGTGGGCACGAAGTGCGTGCGCGTGGCACGAAGCTGGACGTCGCTGCCCAGTCGGGTCCGGTCGAGCGCCATCATCGGCGTGCCGATCTGGGCGAGCTGGGCTTCGTCGAGGCGCTGGCCGTCGATCGTCACCTGGAACTCGAAGCGCTCGATCTCGGTGCCGCCCGCTCCGCTGCCCGCCATGGGGAAGCGGTAGCGCAGTGTCTGGCCCGCGACCGGGAGCACCTGGGTGTAGGCCAGCCGAACACGACGCTCGCCGCGTCCGGGGATCGGGAAGATCCGCAGCTTGAACTGGTTGCCGCGCTCCCACTCGAGCAGCGCGGGGTCACGGGGGATCGTGGCATCGACGATCGACGAGAAGATCCGTCGGGCTCGGCTCTTTTCGACGATCTCGCCCTCCATCCAGCGGTTGCCGACCAACAGCGAGAGGCCGGAGACCGAGCCGTCACCGGGCAGCGGGAACCGATAGATGCCCTCGAGGACGGCACCGCGGTCGTTGAAGAATGCCTGCTCGATCTCGGTGTGGGCGAGACGGCCCGTGATGTTGACCGTGACGCGCTGGTCGGTGAGCGCGAGGCGCTGCCGCTCGTTGCGGCTGCCCGGGCGTCGTGCGGTGAGGCTGCCGACCCCGGCCGGAGCCTCGTCGGCCAGTCGTGCGGCGGCCTCGAAGGTGTGCGACCAGCCCGTCTCTTGCAGCGGGGCGAGGCTGAGCTCGGGCTTGCGCGTGCGCTCCTCCGGGAGCGGTGCGTCGATGCTCTCACCGGGCGCGAGGGTGAGGCTGCGCGAGGGCGCCTGGAGCGACGCCGTGCCATCGATGACGGCGAACCGTCGGGTGGGCCCCGCGTTGCGGATCTGGGCCTCGCCGCGGCTGATCGTCAGCACCTCATCACCCGCCGCGACCGACAGCTCGGCCGTGGCCCCGGGCTCGGTGAGGACCACGATCTCACCGCGCGTCAGCACCAGCCGCGCCGCGGCCTCGGTGCCGGGCAGCGTCATGGCCGTGTCCTCGTTCATGCGCACCCGAATGCCGCCGGGCAATCGCAACTCCGCCAGCGTGCCCCGCGGTGTCTCGAGGGCCTGGCCGACCTCGAGTCGGCCGCCCTTGCCCAGGAAGGCGCCAGCCGGGAGGGCAGGGGAGGTCACGCCACCGGGCCCGCTGATCGCGACGACTTCACCGCCATCGGTGTGTTCCGCGGGCGCCGCGACGGCGGCCGGTTCGGCTTCAGCCGCGGCGGCGTTGGCTGCGATGTGCTCGCCATTGCAGCCGAGAGCCAGGAGCAAGCCCAGGCTGATGCCGAGCGAGAACGATTGACGGAGGACGTAGACGGGTCGTGGCATGGGGCGAGGGCCTCGCGATCGCGTCCCAACGGATGGTCGAGCGTTTGGGTCTGGAACGATTGCGTTGGATCGACAGTTGGCGGCGTGGGGCGCCAACCTCTCGAAATC
>JAHZJA010001475.1 GCA_022601155.1 Deltaproteobacteria bacterium
GTGCTCGAGTACTTGCACGGCTTGCACCCTCCGGTGATCCACCGCGACATCAAGCCGAGCAACGTGATCGTGCAGCCCGACGGCAAGCCGGTGTTGGTCGACTTCGGTGGAGTGGCCAAGGTGTTCGCGCCCGGTGGCGCGACGACGGTGGTGGGGACCTTCGGGTACATGGCTCCCGAGCAGCTCCACGGTCGGGTTACCCCCGGTATCGATCTGTATGCGCTCGGGGCGACCCTTGCGGCGATGGCGGCGGGAGAGGAGGCCGAGCTGCTGCCGCGACGAGGTCTGGACATCGATCTCTCGGAGGCGATCGCCGCCGGGCCCCTTCGACGCGTGCTCGAGTCGATGCTGTACGCCAACCCGGAGCAGCGCCCGGGGTCGGTGGACGACGTCCGGGCCGCCTTGCGCCGAGCTCGGGCCGGAAACCTCGTCCGGGCGCGGCCCCCGGAGTCTGGGCTCGGCTCTGCCGCTCTTGCGCCGATGACGGGCCCGCGGGTGGTGGCCCAGCGACCCCGCGGTGGATCTCGCGCGCCGTCGATGCTCTCGAATGTGTGGGGACACATGAAGCCCCGCCACCGCGGACTGGCCATCGCCTACCTTTGGATCGCCGTAGGGCTCGGTGTGATGACCAAGGCCCTCATCCTGTCGGCGTTCCTGCTGCTGCTGTTCCCCGTGCTGCTGGGAATCACGCACGCGCTACGTTCGGACGAGTGAGCCGGGAGCGCTTGACAGCTCGGCGGTGCCCGGCCTTTGATGCCTCAATCCTAGGGAAGGGGTGGTTCTCCTGTCTTTGTCACGATCGGGTTTCATGCTCAAGGCGTTCGCGCCGTTAGTTTGGTTGTTGTTCGCTACCGGTTGTCCGGATCCGGATCCGGTTCCAATCGACGACACCAGCGGCACATCTTCGGGTACGGGTATGTCTACCGGAGGGTCGCCGACGTCCAATGGGACGGTCGACACCACGGACGGCACTTCGCTCGACAGCACCGCGACGAGCGGAGAGACCGACACCGAGTCCGACAGCGACACGGACACGGGCGAGCCGCCCGATCCTCCCGGGCGCACGATCGTCTGCGACAACCGAGTCGCGACCGCCCCCGCGGGCGAGGTCTGCTCGGTCACCGCGGGCGACAGCACCTTGCTGCTCCAGGGCACCGTGCTCGCGGGCTTCGACGTCTACGAGAACGGCACCGTCTTGGTCGACTCCTCGCAGCCCAACGGACGCATCACCTGCGTCGGGTGTGACTGCGGCGACCGGGCCGAGGCGGCCACCGCCACCGTGGTGGCATGCGCCGAGGGGGTCATCTCCCCGGGGCTCATCAACCCCCACGACCACATCACCTTCACGCTCTCGCAGCCGATTCCGCACGAGCCCGAGCGGTACGACCACCGTCACGAGTGGCGGCTGGGGCTCAACGGAGCCACGGAGCTCGACACCTTCCCCGGCTCCAACAGCTCGCGCGAGGGCGTGCTGTACGGCGAGCTGCGGATGCTGATCGGCGGTGCCACCAGCATCACCGGCTCCGTCGGAGCGGCCAATGCCGCGGGGTTGCTACGCAACCTCGACCGGGCCGATGTCACCGAGGGGCTGGTCGGGGTCGACGTCAACTACCGGACCTTCCCGCTGGGTGACAGCGGTGGCCAGCTGTTGTCGCGCGGCTGCAAGTACCCGTTCATCGACGGGACCAACAACCTGTCCGACGACATCTACATGCCCCACATTGCCGAGGGCATCAACGAGGAGGCACGCAACGAGTTCTCGTGCATGTCGGGCGCGCCCGGGGGCAACGACCTCATCGCGAGCAACACCTCGGTGATCCACGGCATCGGCGTGCTGCCCACCGACATCGACCAGATGGGTCAGGCGGGCGCGATGCTCGTGTGGTCCCCGCGGTCCAACGTCGACCTGTACGGCATCACGGCGGACATCACCACGTATCGCAACCTCGGGGTCCGCATCGCGCTGGGCACCGACTGGAGCGCGAGCGGCTCGATGAACGTGCTGCGCGAGCTTCGATGCGCCGCCTCGTTCAACGAAAACCACCTGAACAATGCGTTCTCGGACGTCGAGCTGTGGCTGATGTCGACCTACTGGGCGGCGGCCTCGCAGGGCGCCGAGGATCAGATCGGCCTCATCCGCGAGGGCCACATCGCCGACTTGGCGATCTTCGACGGCTCGGCGAACACCAACTATCGCGCCATCATCGACGGCAGTCCGTCCGATGTGGCGCTGGTGCTGCGCGGCGGGCAGCCGCTGCACGGCAACGCCAGCATCGTGGAAGGGCTGGTCGATCCGGTCGACGTCGCTGCGTGCGAGGTGCTCGACGTGTGTGGCTCGAGCAAGCGGATGTGCGCCGAGCTCGATGCCGGCCTGCAGATCGGGCAGATCACCTCGGCCGTCAACGGGGCCTCCTACGACCTGTTCTTCTGCGGAGACCCGGACGGGGAGCCCTCGTGCGACCCGGCGCGGCCCAACGAGTTCCCCGATCGCGGGGGGCCCGACGACGCCGACGGTGACGGGGTCGCGGACGCGGACGACAACTGTCCCAACGTCTTCAACCCCGTCCGACCGCTCGACCAGGCGTCCCAGGCGGACGCGGACTCCGACGGTATCGGTGATGCCTGCGACCTGTGCCCGCTGTCGATGGGCCAGGGGTGCGATGTGCCCAATGTGTTCGACCAGGACGGCGACGGGGTCGAGGATCCGGCCGACAACTGCCTGTTCGATCAAAACGCCGACCAGGCCGACGGCGATGCCGACGGCATCGGTGATGTCTGCGACGCGTGTCCGACGACACCGAACATGGGCGGCACCGCGTGCCCGGCCTCGATCTACGACGTCAAGGACGGCACGATCGGAACGGGCGAGGACGTGTTGTTCGAGGACGTGCTGGTCACCGGAGTGGGGGCCAACGGGTATTTCCTGCAGGTGCACCCCGACGACGCCGACTACCTGGGCGTCGACTTCAGCGGGATCTTCGTGTTCGCCAACGGCTTCGTGTTGCCCGCGGTGGGCGATCGCGTGACGGTGGAGGGCACGGTCAACGAATTCTTCGGTCAGACCCAGATCGCCGCCGGAGCGGATCCCACCATCTTGTCGAGCGGCAATCCGCCGCCGCCACCCGAGATCACGACCGTTGCCGACATCATCGAGAACGGGCCGCTTCAGGCCGAGCTCGAGGGCGTGGTGGTGGTTGTGTTCATCGCGCAGGTCACCGATATCGCGCCTCCGGCGGGCCCCGGTGACGACGGAACCAACGAGTTCGAGATCATGGGCGGCCTGCGGGTCAACGACTTCATGCACGTCGCCGACCCGTTCCCCGTGGTGGGTCAGACCTACTCGCAGATCATCGGGATCTCGCGGTGGGCCAACGACTTCACCAAGCTCGAGCCGCGTGACTCGGCCGACTTCCCGCCCTCGCTCGTCGGATTCGGCGATCCCAACAGCTTCCTGCTGGTGGGAGCGATGGGTGAGCCGCTGCCCGGGCTCGCTGCCGAGCTGTCGGGTCCGGCGCTGGCCGACACGACGGTCACCCTGACCTACGCCGACCCCTTGGTCGTCACGGGTCCGGCGACCGTCGACATCTTGATGGGCACCACCAGCACGCCGGTCGTGCTCACCGGGGTCGCCGCGGGCATTGCGGACGTCACCGCCGAGCTCGACGGAGTCAGCCTGGTCACCTCGGTTCAGGTCTACGACGACGCGACACCGCGGACGCCCACCCTGAGCCCGGCGGCCGTCTCGGCCCCGATCAACGACATGGTCGACCTGACCGTGACGCTCAACCTCCCCGCCCCGGCTGGAGACCAAGTGGTCGACATCGCCGCGGCTCCGGGACTGTGCGTGATGGTGCCGCCCACCGTGATGGTGCCGGCCAACACGCTGTCGACCACCGTCACCGTGGTCACCCTCGGGTGCACGGGCGACGAGATCGTCACCGCATCGATCGGAGGGGCGACCTCCGATGCAACGGTCACCGTGGCCGACTCCCCGGTGTTCCCGACCCTGCGGATCGTCGAGGCCTACTACGACCATCCGGGCGGCGACGCCATGTTCGAGTGGGTCAAGATCTACAACGGCACGGGTGTCGCGGTAGATGCGAGCAACTTCAGCCTCGGCTGGGGCGGCAATGACTACACCTACGGCTCGGTCGACCTGGTGGGGATGATCCCCGACGGCTCGTGTTTCGTGGTGGGTGGCCCGAGCGGCGACGCCGTCAATGGCTTCCCCGGCGGGCCGATGTACTCGCAGGCGGTCCAGTTCATGCCTGGGATGCAAAACTCGAACGACGTGGGCATCGCGGATGCGGTGGCGCTGTTCGACACGCCAGCGGCGACGATTGGTGCCGCTACGGTGCCGGTCGATGCGGTCATCTACGGCACGAGCAACGACAACAACCTGCTCGACGAGACCGGAGCCTCCGGGGTGGTCGATGTTCCCGACGCGCCGTCGGGGAGCTCGGTGCGGATGCTCAGCGACGAGAGCTGGGAGCTGAACGCAGCACCCACGCCGCTGGACTGCGTGCCGTTCCCGTCGCCCTAGGCTGCGGGGTCGCAAGCCCAGATCAATCGGGCCGCACGCATCTGGCGTGTGGCCCGATTCGTTTTCGAACGGAGCCGGTCGAGCTCGGACGGCGTTGGTCGACGTCGGGCCCGGGGCGAAGCGAACGGCCGGGCTGTCAGCCTCATCGGCCACCGTCGCGGGGATCGGATGCAGATGAACGACGGCCGGGCTGTCAGCCTCATCGGCCAGCGTCGTGGGCTCAGATGCAGATCGAGATTGGCCCGGTGTCGTCGCTCTCGTTGATGCACACCATCCCGCCCGGACAGGTTGCACCGTTGTCGCAGCCCAGCGCGCATACACTGGCACCACCGACCGTCAGGCATACGGGGGTCGCGGTGCCACCCGGCGATGCGCCGCAGCTGCCGGCGTTGCCAGCGGGGATGCACTCGTCGGTGCACACCCCGTCGTTCATCGCGTCCGTCGACAGACAGGCGAAGCCGGGGTCGCACAGAATCTGATCGGGGATGCAGTGCGCCCACCACCCGCTGGCTGGCTGCATTCCGGCGTCGTCACCGAACGTGCCGGACATCCCGTCGTCGGTGGTGCCCATCGGCTCGGGGTCCCCGGTCGCGTTGCCCGAGGTGCTCATCGGGCCCGAGGTCTGCGTGCCGGTGTCGGCCCCGTCGCCCGGCATCGAGGTTGCGCCAGGATCTTCGTCGCTCTCGTCGCTCTGCGCATCGTCGGACTCGGCGCCCGCCGTGCCCGGCAACGTCCACGGACCCGGCCCAAATCCACTCGAGTTGGGCTCCGCCGCATCCTGCGTACAGCCCACGCCCAGACCCAATGCCCACGCCCACAACCAATGGCCACGTCTCATCGTCATCACCCTCCCAACACCCGTGGTCCAGGCTACCGTTGACTGCTCGGTCAGTTCCAGTGCTCCCAATGCGAGAGGCACTACGAATCCAACGGACGGTAATCCGAGCGTGCGGGCTGGGCTCGTGTCGACGGCCGTGGTGAGGGACGATGCTCGGCATGTGCGAGGGCTCGATCCCGAGGATCGCGATGTACACGTTCATGGTCGCCGGTTGTCTGTCGCCATTGGTGGCGGTCGTCGGCAACTCGCTGTGGCCCAAGCACCAGCTGCGTGTCGCATTGGCGAGCTTGGGGTTGTTCGTGGTGGCCGGGGTCGCGGGGGTCTTCGTGATGATGTGCTGAAGGTCCGGTCACGGCATCAGCTACGGCTGCATGTCGGGCCGTGGATGACGGTGCCCACGGTCGCCGGCTTGTTGGCGATGCGCGGCTCGGGGTCTTCGTCTTCCTCTGGAATGAACGAAGGTGGAGCGGTCTGGGCTTCGGTACGCACGGAGCATTGAGGACCGAGCACGGATCATCGTCGCCGGTCGGGGGTGACGACCGGCGCGCTGTCTTGGCCGAGGGTCAGTGCTTGGTCTTGCGCTTGCGCTTGCGCTTGTTCTTCGCCCCCTTGGGAGCAATGGTCGCGACGTTGGGTCCGAGCCTCGACTTGGCCAGGCAGTAGCCCTGGGCATCGGCCTTGCCCGCTCCGTCGGCGCCCTCGACACGGACGTCCATGCGTGCGCATGCGTACTCCTCCGGGCACGGCGTCTCGGCGGCGCAGGCCATGCTGCACCGCGACTCGGTCCCCACCGTCATGCAGGTGTCCGCGGGGTCCTTGCACTCGACCGACTGCTTGCAGACGCTGCCGAGCTCGACGCTGTCGGGGGTGGCACACGCCAGCAGACCCAGCACCGAGGGGAGCAGCAGTGCGATGCGGAGCGTGGCGACCATGCGCCACGATACCGCGCCCGGCCCCCGTGGTCGGCCGTTGTGTGGATTGGTTGCCGTGGCGCCCGTGGACGCCACCGATCACGGCGGGGGCAGGACCTTGCCGGGGTTGAACATCCCCTCGGGGTCGAGCGCTTGCTTGATCGCCTGCATCATCGCCAGCTCGCCCGGGCTGCGCGAAAAGTGCAGATGGTCGCGCTTGAGCAGGCCGATGCCGTGCTCGGCCGAGACACTGCCCGCGAACTCGTGCACGAGCGCGTAGCTGGGCTCGTCGAATGCCTTGCAGCGGGCCTTGAATGCGTGAGCGTCCTCGGTGGGCGGCTTGAGCAGGTTGAGGTGGAGGTTGCCGTCGCCGATGTGCCCAAACACGACCGCCTCCACGTCGGGGAGGTGCTCGGCCAGGCACTCGCGCCACTTGGCGAGGAAGCTCGGCAGCACGGCAACCGGGACCGCGATGTCGGACTTGTGCGGATGGTGGTGGTGCAGCGACTCGCTGGTGTCTTCCCGCAGCGCCCACAGCTCCCGTGCTTGTTGTTCGGTCGCAGCAAGGACGGCGTCGAGGATCGTGCCCTCGTCCTGGGCGTCGGCGAGGCACTCGGCGAGCGCGTCGTGGGTTGCCTCGTGCGCCGCTTCACCCGGTTGCGGCACCTCGACCTCGATGAGTGCGTGCTGGGGGCTCGGCGGATCGAAGGGCCCCGCGCCTTCGCGTCCGCGGTGCTCGAGCACGCGGCGAAGACAGCCGGCATCGAAGCACTCGAAAGCTTGCAGGGTGAGGCCGGCCCGCTGCACGCGGGTGAACAGCGAGAGCACCTGCTCTTCGTCGGGAACGGCACACAGCGCCACCACACGTCCACACGGCGGGGCGGCGAGTCGTAGGGTCGCCCCCACCACCACGCCGAGGGTGCCTTCGGCTCCGATGAACAGCTGGCGCAGATCGTACCCGGTGTTGTTCTTCACCAGCGCGCCGCCGAGGCTCAGACATTCACCCGAGGCGATCACCACCTCGAGGCCCAGCACCCAGTCGCGGGCCTGGCGGTTGGCATGATCAA
>JAHZJA010001476.1 GCA_022601155.1 Deltaproteobacteria bacterium
CCACGTCGGCCGCGTCCTTGCGACGGTCGTGGTGCACCAGCCACCACGCACGGATGATCCGGGTGAAGCGGCGGGTGTCGGCCAGTCCCGCCGACGACAGGTCGGCGATCGGACCGGATTGTGCCACGCGACACGAGCCCATCAGCAGTGCGCGCGCATCGTGATCTCGATTGGCGGCCAGCAACAACCCGGCGCAATCGCCCAGGCGGTCGGCGACCACACTGCGGATCCGACTGGCTTGCTCCGGGTCGTCGCCGAGCTGGGCGAGAGCATCGTCGACGGGCTCCAGCACCTCATCTTTGGCGGTGCGGACCAGCGTGTCGAGAACATCGGAGTGGATGCCCCAGTCTTGGCGATCGGGATCGGGATCGCTGGTCGGACGACCGAGGATCTCGCCAACGACTTCCAAGCCGGCCGCGACACGTTCGATGGACATGCGGCGCAGCGTAGCCGCTGCCCCCGCAGTCCGAGCCGCCATCGCCTCGGCTCAGTGGCCGCGCACGAATATTGCCGCAGACGCGGCGAATAACGATGCTCACGGCCGTTGTCCCGTTACGGCCATCCCCCCGAGGCGCGGGGGTCGGTTCGTTGGCCGGTCGTCGTGAGGGCGGCCCACGCTCCATTGCGACCACGGGACCGACGTCCGATGGGCGGCGAGCGATCGGCGTGCCGCGGGAGCGAGCTCGGCGGCCGAGGATGACGGTCTAGGCTCGACTCTGGCGGTTTTCCATGGGCCATAACACCGCCCCCGACCGCTGGGGCAGTGTTTTCGCTCCTCGACGCATGACCCGATGCGCCTTCGAAGCGCAGCCTCGCCAGGGAGCTGCCGCTGACGGCGTTGTGGCGCGTGGAAAACCGCCAAAGTCGAGGCTAGGGGGCAGCCGCGGTCGTGCCATCAAGCGCCACCGTCCCAACTTGCGGGGCGCCTGCGGCCTCGGGGGGAGGAGGCGGAGCGGGATGGTCGGCGAGCCAGATGTCGATCCGAGCACCGTACTCGCCGTCGAGCACGTCGCGAGCACTGGTGGCCAGTCGATGGGCTCGGGCACGCTCGCCGGGTTGGTCGTACAGCGTCTGCGCCAGCATGAACTGCGCCTGCGCATGCTCTCGGTTGCTGCCGTCCACGGCCAACACCGAGGTGGCTCGGGTCGCGAGTGTTCGAGCCTCGGACCGGTGTCCCTGCGCCCATTCGACCTCGGCCAGCTCGAGCGCGGCGTATCCGGCCTGGGCCGAGCTCGACCCCATCTCGTTCTCGTAGAACATCATGGCCCGTCGCAGCAGCTTGGCTGCGTCGGGCCACCGTCCTTGTTCATTGCGGATGTGGCCGAGGTGCGCCAGCGACTTGGCCACTTGAATGTCGTGGGGGCCGAACGCACCCTCGCGGATCTCCAGTGCCCGCTGGTGGTGCTTCGCGGCCTCGTCGAGCTGCTGCTCTCCGCGTCGCAGGTGCCCCAGGCCGGTCTCGACCGACGCGACGTGAGGGTGCGAGGCGCCGACCGTGGCCACCATGATCGACCGGGCGTTCTCGAAAGCGCGGCGAGCTTCGTCGGCACGCCCGCTCCGATTGAGGGCGTGACCCAGGTTGAACCACGAGACGCCGACGTCGATGTGATCGGGACCCAGGAGCTCCTGCTTGACGGCGAGTGCCTGCTCGAGCAACTCGGCGGCCCGTTGATCGTTGCCTTGCTGCCCGTGGAGTGCACCCATGTTGTTGAGCAGCCACGCGCGTGCGAGCTCGTCGTTCGAGCGCTCGACGGCAGCCGTGGCCGCGAAGGTGAGGTCGTTGGCGCGTTCGAACTGGTTGGCGGCCATCAACGCGTAGATGAGCGACGTCCAGGCCCGCGCTGCGCTCGAGTCGTGGCGGGCCTCGGCGGCGACCTGGATGCCCTGCTGGAGAGTGACCACCGCCCCCTTGGCGCCGGGTCCCATGGCCTGTAGTCGGCCCAGGGTCTCCAGCGCTTCGGCCAGGGTGGGGAGGTGCTCGAGCCGGCGTGCGCTGTCGACCGCGCTGGTGGCCACTGCGGTCGCGGGGCTCAGCGCTCCCACGTCCGCCAGCGTATTGGCGTGGTCGATCTCGCGACGGAGGGCGGTGACCTCTTTGCGCAGCCCTGCATCGAGCGGGGTGGCGTCCCGCGACGCGACCGGATCGTTGCAGGACTCCAGCCCCGGGAGCTTGAACGGAAGCACCATGCGCTCGAGAGCCTGGGCGGGGGTCTCGATCCCGGCCAGCGTGTCGATCGTCGCCTTCAATCGACCGAGGTGTCGATCGAGGCACTGGATCCTCTCGTCTTCATCCCGTGCATCCACGGACCGTCGCAGGTTGGCGCGACACGAAACCTCATACATGACGACCCATTGGTGCGTGTAGTCGTCGAGCTCGTTCTCCACGCGCTCGAACAGCTGCTGGGCCTCCGGGTGCGCGCTGCTCTCGAAGGCGGTTCGCACCGCCTTCTTGTCGGCGGGGCTCCAGGCGCCATCGAGCTCGGCATCGGGGTCGGAGCAGGGCTCTTCTTGCATCTCCACCGCGAACGCGCCCGCGCCGAAGCTCAGCCCCAGGACCGCGGCGCCCGCAACGACTCGCCACCGACGCGGGTGCCGGACCTTCAGCAGCGCGTGCAGCAAGGCCTCGACCGATGGCCAGCGTTCGTTGGGATCACGAGCCAGGCCGCGCAGGAGGATCTTCCGTACTCGGCGGGGGACTCCCGAGCCACTGGGGACGGGCTGAAAGTTGCGGTCTTCCTGGGCATGGAGCAGCGTCAAGGCGGCGGCGTCGCAAAACGGAAGCACTCCATACAGCGCCTCGTAGACGGAGACACAGAAGCTGTATTGGTCGCTCTTTTCGTCGGCCGGCAATCCCACCAGCTGCTGCAATGGCAGAAAACTGAGGGTGCCCAAGACCTTGCCGCTCTGCGTGATCTTCCGTGTCAGTGAGCTCTTGTCGAGCGACTCGGGCTTTGTCGTGCCATCACTCGAGTCGTCGGTGTCTCGAAGACCGCGGGCGAGTCCGAAATCGAGTACGCAGACCCGACCGTTGTTGCCCATGATGCAGTTCTCGGGCTTGAAGTCGCGGTGGATGAGACCCTCGGCGTGGGCCGCCGCGAGTCCTCGACCGGCTTGCTCGTAGACATCGATCACCTGCCGCCATGGACGACGTTGCTCTTGCCATCGTCGTAGGTTCTGGCCCTCGACCAGCTCCATCGCGATGAACATCTGTTCCTCGATGACCCCGACCTCGTAGACCTGCACGACGTTGGGATGCGACAGCTGGGCCAAGGCCTGGGCTTCTCGCAGCAGACGCTTTCGTCGACTCTCGACCATGCGCCCGTACAGCAGCTTGAGGGCCACTGTCCGGGCGAGGGTGTCGTCGTACGCCTCGAGGACGATCCCCATGCCGCCTTGGCCCAGGGTGCCCTTGAGCGAAAATCGCCCCAGTTGACCGCGTCCTCGGATGGGAGGGCGACCTCCGGACGACTCGTCGCGGGTTACGGCCTCGGCCTGCTCGAGCGGCGGCGGCGGGCGTCGCCCCGCGGGAACGGGGCGACGAACCGCGGCGTCGGCCAGACCTTCGTCTTCGCCACGGACTGGCTGCGACCCTGGGGTTCCGAGATCCGGATTGCCGTCCGTGGATGGGACCATGTCAGTGAGGGGCGCAGCCCTCGGCGACTATACTCTCGTCGTCTACTTCGGCAACGCTGACCGAGATGCTGGGATAGCTGGGTCCATTGATGTCCGGTTGACACTCCATCGTTGCCAGCCCATTCGGGGACGGGCTACAGCCCGCATCCACGAGACAGTCAGTGTACGTATCGAAACCACACTCGTCGGAGTCGATCGAGCACGTGCGGCCCTGCAGGGCGGCCATCATCACGCCTTGGGGATCGCCTTGGCAGGCGTGCATCGACTCGGGATTGGAGAACACGTTGCCGAAGAAGCTCGCGGAGTAGTGCGGAAAATCGGGGTGCTCGCCAAAGCCCAACGCGGGGTGATCGCCCTGTACGTGGATTCTCACTGAGTTGCCCTCGGCGTTCGTCCGAGCCAGCAGGCAGGCACTGACCCACTGCTGACAGCCCTCGTTGCATGCGCCGTCTCTCCACTGTGGCGCCAGGCCGATCCCACCCTCGAAGACCAGGGGCCCCTGGGGGCTTTGGACGACGACCTCGTCGTGCTCGGGCAGGGCGCACTCCACCATGTAGCGGATGACTTCCTCGCCCTCGGGGTCTCCGCTGCCCAGCCAGCCGTTGACACCCAGGCCCTGGGGAGAGCTCAGGGGGAAGTCGGGGTCCACCCCGCATACCGAGGGCTCGCTCAGCCCGTTGATGATCCAATCTCCACCGTTGCCGCCGCCCTCCGCGGCGGAGCCCACGACCGAGCCCCCGAGGGCCAGCTCACGAAACTCGAGCGACTCGCCTTGGTCCTCGTCGAATGAGGTGCATGCGCCCATTGAAACGCACGCCATCAGCGAAATACGACAGAATTGTTGCATACAACCGTCCCACCGACGCTGACGTACTGTCACTCAGAATGAGTGGTTCACAGACGCCGCGCGGTGTTGACTGGCAATACTTCGCGACGAGCAGGCGGTGGTCAAACGTTTAAGCAGTGCGCCTGGTGACACAATCGCGCGTCCGAGTGACGGCAGGGGGGGTCCGGATACAGCAAGAACAAAATAGCCGAATTGTGGGGGTCCGAGCCTCCAAGAGGCCGTATGGACCACAACAGGCGCCAATCTGTGGCGGTGTAGGTTCGAGCCCGACGCGTTTTCAGGTGGCGCTGGTCATCGGCGGTGAGGGCTCGTCGTCGCATGGATCATCGTTCGATGGTCGGTTGGAGAGTCGGTGGCTCAATGCGCCATACCAACGTTTCCGCGATCACATGGCGATTGGAGAAATTCGTGAGCCC
>JAHZJA010000126.1 GCA_022601155.1 Deltaproteobacteria bacterium
CGCGCCCCGAGCTCGGGGCACCTGCTCGCCGTTCGCGTCACCTCTGGAGCTGCGGTCGAGCAAGGCGACATCGTGTTCGTCTTGGCCCACGAGACCGGTACCCCCGAGATCACAGCCACGTTCGCAGGACCCATGGCCGCTCGAATCGAGCCGGGATCCACCATCCGCCTCGATCTGGGTGAAGTCTCGCGCGCCCCCGTGTTGTTCTCGGTGTCGTCGGTCGCCCAGGAGGCGGTACGGCCCGACACCCCCTATCGACGCCCGGAGCTCGCCGCCAAGAGCGACGACGCGTCGGTCGTCGTAGTCCGAGCCGAGATGGTCGACCCGACCGTGGCCCACCAACTGTTCGACGGGATGATGGTCCCAGCGGAGGTCATCGTCCGCTCACGAACCCTGGCGCATCGGCTCGGCGACAGCCTTGGCCTGACGGAAGCCCGATGACCCACGCATCTTTCGTCCATCAGGTGTCCAAGAAATTGACGCCACCGAGCCGGCCCCGCCGACGCCTGCGACTCATTCGACAGCTCACCGCGACCGAGTGCGGCCTGGCCTCCCTGGCAATGGTGCTGGACTATCACGGCAAGGAAGTCCCACTCGAGACGCTGCGACGAGCGGTGGGTAGCTTCCAAGGGGGCCTGGACCTGGGAACCATCGCCGATCTGGCGTGGTCACACGGAATGACCACCCAGGGTTATCGGCTCGATCTCGACGACCTCGACGGGCTGGACCCCGGTGCGATCCTCCACTGGAACGCCAACCACTTCGTGGTCCTGGGCCGCACCAGAGGCGATCGCTACGAGCTGTACGACCCTGCGCTCGGCGTCCGTACGGTGACGCGACGGGAACTCTCGCGCTCGTTCACGGGCGTGGTGCTGACCTTGGAGCCCAACGAGCGCTTCGTGGCCCAGAGCAACCGCTCGAGGCCCCTGCGACCTCACATTCGGTCGATCCTCGCGGAGTCGAAGCGCTTGTTCTCGGCGGTGGCCGCCTCGCTGGTCATCCAAGGGCTCGGCTTCGTGGCTCCCGCCGCCATGGGGCTGACGGTCGAGTCTCTCATTCCGTGGCGGCGCGTCGATGCCGTCTATCTGGTAGGGGCCGCCATGGCCCTGGGGGCCTTCGCACACTTTTGGACGGTGTTCGTTCGTGGCCGCATCCTCAAGGTCGTCGACGTGGTGGTGGAGTCGCGAATGCGATCGGGGCTCCTGTACCACCTCATGCACCTGCCGTATCGGTTCTTCCTGTCTCACTCGCGTGGGGATCTGCTCCAGCGAATCAACAGCCAGGTCCAGGTGCGAGACGCCTTGTCGTCGCTGACCGTGTCGGTGGTCCTCGACGCGGGCACGGCCCTGCTGTTCCTGGTGGTCCTCGCCTGCATCGACACCGGAGTGGCCGCGTGCGCCCTGGGGCTGGCCGCGCTGCAATGCACGGTGAGCATCGCCTCGTGGTCGAAACGCGAGCGCCTGATGAGTGAGTTCCTGCAGGCCGACGCTGTCTGTCAGTCTCGTCAGGTCGAGCTGCTCGCCAACGTGTACAGCGCAAAGGCCATGGGGCGAGAGATGGCCCTGCTCCGGCACTGGTCCGCGAGCTTCGTCGAGCAGCTTCACGTCGAGCAACTCCGGGGCAACTTCGAGGCCTTGATCTCCGCCTTTCAGCAGGCGCTGTCGATGCTGGGACCTGCCGTGCTGCTGGTATTTGCGGGAGTCTCGGTCATCCGCGGAGACCTCGGCCTCGGCTCGCTGTTTGCGGTCAGCGCCTTGCTCCCCGCGTTCATCGTACCCATCGTCAAGCTCTCTGGCGCCGCGCAATCCATCGCCGATGCACGGAGCGTCGCGACACGGATCAACGACGTACTCGACCACGAGGTCGAGCAACAGCCGGACGAGCAGCGGACCCACGCCCACCAGCTGAAGGGGGCGGTGACGTTCGAGGGGGTTCGGTTCGGCTTCGACGACCGCGAACCGCTGATCGACGACCTCGATCTCCATATCGAGGCGGGTTCGTTCGTCGCGTTGGTGGGAACCACCGGCTCGGGCAAGAGCACCCTCGTCAACCTGTTGCTCGGGCTCCTCACGCCAACCTCCGGCTCGGTCAAGGTCGACGGCATTCCCCTGAGCAACCTCCGGATGCACGACCTCCGCCGGCAAGTCGGGTTCGTGCCCCAAAAGGTGCAGCTGCTGTCCGGTACGCTGGCGTCGAATATCGCGTTTGGGGTCGAGTGCTCCCGACAAGACATGGAGTGGGCTGCCCGCACGGCGCTGTTGCAGGACCGGATCGAGCGAGAACCCTGTGGCTTGGAGCTCCCCGTGAGCGAGGGGGGCGCTTCGTTGTCGGGCGGCGAAGCGCAGCGGCTGGCGATCGCCAGGGCCCTGGTCACCCGGCCACGGATGCTCTTGCTCGACGAGGCGACCAGTGCCCTCGATACACGCACGGAGACCGCGCTGCATCGCAAGCTCGCCGAGCTGGACTGCACGAAGATCGTCATTGCGCACCGGTTATCGACGATTCGCAACGCGGACCGCATCGTGGTGCTGGAGCGAGGACGGATTGTCGAGCAAGGCACGCACGAGCAGCTGCTGTCGCGGCAAGGAGTCTACGCCAGCCTCGTGGGAGACCAGCTCGGCGGGGAGGCGAATCGATGACGACTCGATGGTCACGGGCATCTATCGCCGCGCTGTTGGTCCTGACCGCGTGCACTGATCTGCAGCTTGGTGAGCCTCACTCCAAGGTGGACACACATGTTCCGGGCCCCCCACGAGACTCACGGGCGGTGGTTCCCCCCGCTGACGACCGCGAGCTGCGGATGCTCACCGGGGTCATGGTACCGGCCAAGCAGGCAAGGATCCCCGCGCTGGACGACGGCATCTTCCGTACCGGCGGTGTGGAGGTCGGCACGCGTGTGGACAGCGGCGCCGTGATGTTCCACCTCGATCAGGTCGGGCTCGACGAGCAAATCGTTCAGGCTCGGCGTTCGGTCTCGACCGCACGTCGACGACTGGCTCGTTCTCGCGAGCTGGCGAGGTTCGCCGACACCGACGCTTCGGCGGCCGAGCGACTGGGTACCTGGCTGCCAGCAGGGGATCTGTCACGCGCACGGCATGGGCGCACCCTGTCCGGCATCGATGAGGAAGTGGCCGCCGCCGAGCTCGAGGAGGCC
>JAHZJA010000127.1 GCA_022601155.1 Deltaproteobacteria bacterium
CCGATGCGTACCGACAGCTCGAGGTCGATCGTACCCAGCCGACCTTCGGCCTGCAGTCGGATCGAGGGATCGGCGACGGGCACCCACTCGCTTCGGTCGGGCATGTCCACGACGTAGGGGCCAATCACCAGCGAGTCCATCTCGGTCATCACGAAGCAGGCCATCGCGTCGGCCGGGCTGTCGACGATGGGCATGCCCTTGAGGTTGAACGAGGTGTTGATGATGACCGGGAGCCCGCGTTGCTCGGCGTATGCCTCGATGACGCGGTGGTACAGGGGGTGGTCGGCGCGTGCGACGGTTTGAACCCGTGCGGTGCCGTCGACGTGGGTCACCCCGGGTAGCTGTGCGCGGTACGGGGGCCGGACCTCGACGATCTGCAGCATGAAGGGCACCGCCTCGTCGGGTCGAAGGGTGAAGATCTCGTGCGCGCGCTCCTGTAGAGCAGCCGGGGCGAATGGTCGAAAGCCCTCACGGAACTTCACGCGGGCGTTGAGGGTGTCCTTGATCTTGGGGTCTTGGGGGTCGGCGAGGATCGAGCGGTGCCCCAGCGCACGGGGCCCCAGCTCGGAGCCGCCTTGGAACCAGCCGACGATCTCGCTGCGCGCGAGTCTGTCGCCCGCGGCCTGGGCGGCAGCCTCTTCGTCGCCGAGCCGCTGGGCCTGGACGGGCCAGCGCTCCAGCTCACGACCAATCGGCTCGGCGGCAAAGGACCGGCCCAGCCCCACCGTTCGCAGCGCCCGGGTGCGGACCGGTGTCCCCGTGTGCTCTCGTGACTGCTGGTAGGCGTAGTAGGCCGCGCCGACGGCCGTCCCGTCGTCGGTGGCCGCGGGAAACACATAGACCTCGTCGAAGCCAGCTTCCTCGACGATGCGCCGGTTGGCGACCGCGTTGAGGAACACGCCCCCGGCGAGCACCAGGCGTGTCGAGCCCGTGCGCGCGCGCAGGTGTCGAGCCAAGTGCACCGTGGCACGCTCGAGCTCCCACTGGACCTGGGCGGCGAGGTCCTTGTGGAAGCCGGACAGCGGGGTGGGCCTGCCGCGGACCGACAGCCGCAGCCCCTGCTCGGTGCGGGTGATGAGGTTGCGCGACTCGAAGAACTCGAACGCGCCAGAGCAGTCGATGGTCCCGTCCGGCTGCGGTCGCATCAGCAGCGGCTCCTCGGATATGCGCTGGCCGTAGGGCGCCAGGCCCATCGTCTTGCCCGCATCGTCGAACTTGGTGCCCGGCTGCGAGAACCCGAGGATGATGGTGACGAGACGATAGATCTCTCCAATGCCGGAGAGCGTGTCACGGTCCAGCGACCAGGCGTCTGCGGGACCCGTCGGGCGTGGGACGACGGTCCCGTCGGGCTTGAGATGTCTGTACACCAGCTTTGGCAGTGCATCCGGCCGGGTGAAGTGCAGGCCCGTGTGCTCCTCGCGGCGCCCGTTGACCGGGGTGCCGAACGAATCGGCCACCAACGCCGCCGCCGACTCGAAGCCCGAGCAAAAGAACGCCGAATACGCGTGGGCGAGGTGGTGCTCGGGGTGAGGCATGTGCACCCGGCGAGCGTGGGGGAGCGCGGCCGAGAGCAGGGCGGTGTTGAACTCGATCTCCGCCGCGTCTTCGCTGTCGGGCGAGGCGACCGCGATCTGGTCGATTGCCGCGGGCTCGATGCCCGCGATCTCGCAGCACGTTCGGATCGCCTCGAGGTATCCAGCGCGGACCCGCTTTTCCCGTGTTCGGCCCAGGCCCTCGCTGACGACCGCACGCTTGACACGGACCAGCCGCTCGACCGCGACGGCCGCTGCGACCCGGTCGTCCTCCAGTAGACAGACGCAGCAATCGTGGCTGCTGGCGAGCCCCAAGGACCAGCGGGTCACGCGTGTGCCTCCGCGGGCCTCGACGGAGCCGCGACCATGGGGGGTGGTGGGTCGTGGCGCAGTGCGGGCGGTGTCTCGTAGATGACCCGACCGACCGCTGCGTAGATCGACTCGAAGGGGGCGCAGTTGGCATTCATCATGTCGGCCGTCTTTGCTTGGGCCTTGAACGCGCAGCCGCCCCCGCACACCAGCGCCCACTTGCAGGTCCCGCAGTGGTCCATGGCGGCGACTCCACGCGAACGCCATCGAGCCAGCCGTTGCTGCCCCAACGTTGGCAGGGGCTTGCCGGCTGCGATGTCTGCGATCTCGGCGACCTTGAAGTCGCCTTGGCCGGCGCCGAACCAGCACGCGTAGACGCCGTTGCGAGCATCGAGGGTGTAGTCGCCCGTCGTGGCGCCGCAGTACCGGAGTACGGGCTGGGGGCGTTCTCCGCTGCGCAAGGCATACAGGAACTTCAGGCCGTGCAGCCCCCAGTGAAGCCGGAGCAGGCGAGGCTCTCGGGCGGTCTCCTCGGCCAACATGCGTGCCATCTCGTCCTCGGTGACGAAGCGTGTCTTGCCGGAAAAATCGCGCTCGAGCGGGGCCAGATAGCCGTGGAACTGCGGGTGGTCGAGCCAGCCCTGCTCGTCGAAGGTGGCGACCAATGCCTTCAACGACCGGATGTTGCG
>JAHZJA010000015.1 GCA_022601155.1 Deltaproteobacteria bacterium
GGGAGCGGGGCGCTGGCTCCCCTTCAATTCGCATTCACGAACGATGGGCCGGACCGGGCGAACGGTCTGCGCCGCATCTTGGTCGAGGGAACCAACGAGCGATTGTCCGCGCTCGTCGGCGAGAGCGACTCCGTTGGTGGCAGGGGCGAGGCCGGGTACTCTTGCCACCGGGCGTTGCTGCCGGCAGCAGCGTCGCGAGACGACCGCGGGGCCTCAGCCGATGACGAGTACGTCCGACACCAGCTCGGCTGACGGTGACAGCCTCGAGCCCGAGTTGCGCGAGCTGCTGCATGCACCTGCCGTGGACCCCGAGGCGTTCTTGCGGCAGACCCAACCCGCTCGTCTGATGCCCGGCACGGTCATCGACGGGACCTTCGTGGTGCAGCAGCGCCTTGGGCAAGGGGGTATGGGGATCGTGTACCGAGCGCGGCACGAAGCCCTGGGGCGGGACGTCGCGATCAAGCTGTGTCGGAGGCGGGCGAACGACGAGCAGACCGCACGGCTTGCGCAGGAGGCCCATGACACCGCGGCACTGGCTCACCCCAACATCGTGGTCGTCCACCACGTCGGGACGATGGACGACCAGGTCTACGTGGTCATGGAGCACGTGGGTGGAGGCACGTTGCGTCAGTGGTTGCGAGCCCAGCCCCGGACGTGGCGCGCCATCGTGGCCAAGCTCGTCCAGGCGGCGCAGGGGCTAGCCGCTGCGCACGAAAAGGGGTTCGTGCATCGAGACTTCAAGCCAGACAACGTGCTGATCGGCGAAGACGGACGCGCACGGGTGAGCGACTTCGGTCTGGCGATCACCATGGCGACCGAGGCGGACAGCAGGCCGACGGGGTCCGCGAGCGGCGAGCGGAGCGGCGGGACCAGGTCGACGATGCACACGGCCGGAACGCCTCGCTACATGGCGCCCGAGCAGTTCTCGGGGGATGGAGTGTCCGCCGCGAGCGATCAGTTCGCGCTGTGTGTG
The DNA here is from genome assembly GCA_022601155.1 of Deltaproteobacteria bacterium. Lineage (GTDB taxonomy): Bacteria > Myxococcota_A > Polyangia > Nannocystales > Nannocystaceae > Paraliomyxa. The sequence goes on from JAHZJA010000015.1 coordinate 974, forward strand.
GCGCTCTACGAAGCGTTGAGCGGAGAGCATCCGTTCGTGGGCGGCCGCAGCGAGCCGCCGGCAACGCGACGACCCGATGCGCTGCCACGGCGGATTCCAGGCCGCGTTCGGCGGGCCCTCGATCGTGGGCTCGCGCTCGATGCATCTGCGCGCCACCGGTCGATCCCGGAGCTCATCGAGCGGCTCACCGCGGAGCCACGCTGGGCGCGGTGGATGGGTCTGCTGGTCGTCGGGGCCACCGGGGGCATGTTCATGTTGGCCCAACCGACGCCCGATCCCTGCGCAGAGCCGCTGCTGGTCGGTCCCACCTGGAACGAGGCCGCGAAAGAGGCGTTGCGGGCTCGCTTCGCCGCCTCGACCCTGGGGGCCGCGGATGCACTGGCCGCGAGGGTCGAGGGGGCGCTCGACGACCATGTCGCGCAGTGGTGGCGGTCCGAGGCCGAGGTCTGTCGGAGAACGACCAACGACGCGCGGGCCCGAGAGGCACGACACGCCTGCTTGCTGGAGCGCATGGTCGAGATCGACAGTCTGTATGCGCTCGTGGCCGACGGGGAGGCCGAAGTTCTGGCGCGGTCCCTGGGGGCAGTGACCCAACTGCCGTCGCCCACCGCGTGCTCGAACGACCCGCTGGACCGCATCGCTCGGCGGGCACCGGTCGACCACAGCCAGATCAACGAACACCTGGCGCGGGCGAGCACGGCAGTGAGCGCTCGGAAGCTCGACCTGGCGATGAGTTACGCCGACGCGGCCCTGGAGGCCGCGGTCGATGCTCATGGGCGTGCGCGGGCTCGGATGATGCGCTATCGCGTCTTCGACAAGCAAAGCCGTCACGCCGACGCATTGGCCGAAGGGGAGCGTGCCCTCCAGCTCGCGATTCGGGCCGGGGCCGACGATGTGGCGGCCGAGGCCACGACCCTGCTGGTGTTCACGACGACGGCCGGTCTCGGCAAGCCCGAGACGGCGGAGGTCTGGGCGCAGCGGGCCGAGGCCTGGCTCGCCCGCGTGGGAGAGCCGGCCGTCTATCGCGTCACGCTCGATGCGTACCGCGGGTTGGTGCTCCGCGACCTGCGTCGCTTCGAACAGGCCGAGGTGCTGCTCGTGGCCACGCTCGCGGCTGTGCGGGCCCTGGAGCCCCCGCGACCGGAGCTGCTGATCTCCGTGCAGATCGATCTCGCCTCGACGCTGCAGCGCTCCGGGAAGCTCGACGAGGCGCAGGCGCAGCTGCACGAGGCCCTGACCGGAGTCGAGCGCGACCTGGGCGCCGACCACCCCGTACGACTGCTGGTGCTGCAGATGCTGTCGGCGATGCTGATGCGGGCAGGTCGCCACGAGCAAGGCTTGGCCCGAGCCGAGGAGGTCCTGGCCGGGTATCTCGCCTTGTATGGTCCTGACAGTCCGCGTACGGCGGCGGGGCACGTCAATGTCGGGGCCAACCTGATCAACCTGCTACGGCTCGACCAGGCTCGAGAGTCGATGCGGAATGCGCTGGCGATCTACGAGCGTGTCGAGGATCGCAACGGCCAGCAGGTCGCGGTCCGCAACCTGTCGCAGATCGCCATCGCGAGGCAGGCGCTCGACGAGGCGGAGGCGCTGGCTCGGCGGGATGTGGAGCTGTCGCTGGTGATCGAGCGCAAGCCCAACGTCGTCGTCGCCCTGAGCAACCTCGGCAACATTCAGTCCATGCGCAAGCACCACGAGGCCGCCTATGCCACCGCGCAGCGCGTCGTCGAGCTGGCGCGGGAGGCCTACGGAACCGACGACCCCCAGCAGATCTACGCCTGGGCATTGTTGGGAGACTCGGCGCGAGAGGTCGGGCAGCTGGAGACCTCGCGTCGCGCCTTTGGGCGCGGGTTCGAGTTGCTGCGGACCACCGGCGGTCGCGAGCAGCCGATGTGGAGCTATCTCGTGGTCGGCTTGGCGTACACCGAAGCACGGTCGGGCAGGCACACAGAGGCGGTTGCATTGTTGGAAGGGGTCGATGTGGAGCGGATCCAGCTGCACACCGACCGCTACGCGGCCATGCAGGCGCTGGCGGTGTCAAAGCTGGAGCTGGGCGACCGCGCGGGCGCGCGGGAGGCCGCGGACCTTGCCCTGGAGCACGCCCAGGCGGGAGGGCATCCCGAGGACATCGCGGCGGCCCAGGCCCTGGTATTGCGGCTGAGCAAGGCACGGGGTCGTGGGTGGTAGGGGCCGAACCGTGCGGGCACCAGGAGGCGTCACACCGACTCTCGCACGTCACGGACGTGGGCTCTCGACCGGGGGGGCAGGCGGTGCGAGCCGGCGCTGGCCCAGGGCGACGGCTCGTAGCCAAGACGACCAGCTGCGCAGTCATTGCTACGACGGCCTCGCCTGCGACCCACCGCAGGTGGACCGTCGGATGAACCCGGTGGCCGCGGTGACTCGGGAGTACGCGCCAAACGCCGCTCTCATGTCGTGCTCGTCGCCGGTCTGGGATCTCGTTGGCTCACACATGGGGGAACAGCCCGCAGTAACCGCGCCGGGGACCTCCACGTAACCCGAGCAGGACATGACGAATTCGAAGGCGACGATCCCCTGCAACCACGGTGCGCTCCTTGCCCTGAGGTCCATGGCCGTGTCGGTCATTGCGGTCGCCACGATGACCTTCGCTGGCTGCGCTGACGACGACGGGCCGGTCGATCCCAACATCGAGTTCTCCGACGGCGAGCGTGTGTTCTCCGAGCCGCTGCCCGATGGAAACACCTTCACCTGCTCGACCTGCCATGCGATCGAGGAGCCGGCCGACGATGGCTTCATCCGGCCCGGGCACGCGCTGGGCGGCTCGACCCGACGCGCTTCCTACAAAAACGGTCAGCTCACGCAGATGCTCGACGCCGTCAACAGCTGTCAGGTCGAGTGGATGAACGCTGACCCCTGGGGCCCCAACGACCCCGCGTGGCTGTCGCTGTTCGAGTTTCTCGACGGTACGGCGGGCGCGGGCGAGGAGGTCGACATCCAGATCGTGCCGCCTGCGGTCGATCTCGCGGGTGGGGACGCCGAAGCCGGGCGCGAGTTCTTCGACGGTGCGTGCGCGGTGTGTCACGGCCGGGGCGGCATCGGTACCCAGCTGGGTCCTCCGGTGGCGATGAGAGGCCTGGGTGACGAGCTCATCGCGCGACGGGTTCGCAGCAGCGGTCGCGCCGACAGCGACGTCTACGACGGGTTGACCGGGGGCATCATGCCGTTTTGGGCCGCCGACCGAATCTCGGATGACCAGCTCCGCGATGTGGTCGCATGGATCACGTCGACCGGTGCTCCCGACGGCTCGGGGGGCTCCAACCCCGGCGGAGGTGAGCGGGGTTGTGGCGTTACCCATCCGATGGTCGGTGCCGTGGCCGAGCTCGTTGGGTCACAGCACGATGTCGCCGGCACCGCGACCATCATCGATGACTGCACGATCCAGATCGAGAACTTCGTGTTCGACGGCGGAGGAATCGATGTGCGGGTCTACGGCGGCCTCGACGGCAACTACGACGACGGCTTTGCAATCGGAGAGGATCTCACCGGGCCGGGATTCGCGGGCGAGACGGTCACCGTGCAGCTGGACGAGAGCATGACGCTCGACGACCTCGACGGCATCAGCATCTGGTGCGTGCCCGTCGGGGTGGACTTCGGCTCCGCGTTCTTCGAGCTGCCGTGAGACGCTGACGGCGTTTTTGTCGATGTGGGCGGGGTCCACGGCTGACCGGGAATGTTCGGTGAGGAGTGGCCAGCCTGCACGATACGGTCGTCGTTGGTCGCGCTGCATATCTCGCGGATGTGCGACGCGAGCGATGCGGAACGTGATGGCCCGGCGCTGCTATGGTCGACGTGAGCCATGGAACGCGTCATTGGTACGACTCGCATCACCCTGGTACGGGGCGACATCACCCAGCAAACGGTGGACGTCATCGTCAACGCGGCCAACAGTTCACTGCTGGGCGGCGGTGGAGTCGACGGCGCGATTCACCGCGGCGGCGGCCCGGCGATCCTCGAGGAGTGCATGGCCATCCGCGCCGCGCAGGGCGGGTGCCCTCCAGGGCAAGCGGTCATCACGACGGCGGGACAGCTGCCGGCCCGTCGCGTGATCCATACGGTGGGACCCGTGTGGAACGGCGGGGGCCATGGGGAAGCGGCGCTGCTGCGCAGCGCCTACGGTCGTAGCCTCGAGTTGGCCGCGGAACATGGCCTCCGGGTGGTCGCGTTCCCCTCGATCAGTACCGGGGCCTATCGCTTTCCCATCGGCAAGGCGGCCACGACGGCCTTCGAGGCGATCATCGCGGCCGTTGGCCGGCACCCCGAAGCGTTCGACGAGGTGCGCATGGTGCTGTTCTCGGCCGGCGATCTGGCGGCCTACCGCGACGCACTCACCACCGCAAAGGTGGCGTAGCGCACCGTCAGTCCCACACGGGCAGCACGCTGCCGTCGATACCCGTGCCGTCGAGCAGGTCGTGCGTATCTCCATTGGGCCGGCACGAGAAGATCCGACCCACGCCCGCGTCGCCCGCATCTCCCTCGTTGTAGACGACGATCACCTCGCTGCTGTCGGACAGCCGAGCGGGGCCCTGCGGGTTGAGCCTCGACCCACACAGCGAGCTGGTGGTGCCTTCGGCGATGAATCCGATGCCCGCCTGCAGATCGGTCACGACGGCCCGGTACCCGACGGTCTCGTCCAGCCCCACGAAGCGTGTGACGCCCAGACCACCGCCGCCGATGTCGTTCCCCGCCGTGTCGTCGGTTCCGTCCCACACGTAGATCGAGCCGCCGCTCGACGCCAGCACGTTCGCGTCCGGGTCGAAGCCCAGCGTGGGTTGCGGCCCCAGCACATCGGTCATCCAGGTCGTGACGCCGCTGTCCCACAGCCCAATACGGGTCGTTGCGATGGGCTCCAACACGCTGAACGCAATGCGCTGACCATCGTGGGACACCGTGAAGACATCCTCCCCGCCGGACACGGGCTCGGTCTCGAGGCTCGTGGGATCGACCACGATGAGGCCACCCGGGTTTCGCTCGACCACCAACCGGCCGTCGTCCAGCACGCCCAGAAGATCCTCGGACCCAGGACCCACCAGCAAGTCTTGCCCCGCATTGCCGCCGATGCACGCTACACGCAGCTCGTCGACGTTGGGCTGTGGGGTCAGCAGCTGGGTCTTCAGCGCGACGCAGTCGTCGTCGACCGGAATCATCTCGCGAAGCCACCGTACGGGCTCGCCCTGGTTTTCGACGTCCCAGGTGTCGACGATGATCTGCTCGTTGGTCGCCGCGTCGATGCGCCACCAGGTGGCCTCGCGAACGTCGAGGAAGTCCTGCTCCATCACGGCGAAGCTGAAGGGGCTGCCCGGTCGCGGGGGCAGGGCAACGGTGATGGCGCCCGCGGGGCTCTGATCGCTGCCGCACATCAGCGCGGTGGGAGGGGCGTCGGGATCCCAGCGGTACAAGCAGTCGAACCCGTCGCCAGAGGGGTCGTCGACGAACGAGAACCAACCCTCGGTGGGGGGCCCCTCGCCCCGTGGCCATGGCGACCCGGTGTCCGATGAGCCCGATGCCGTGTCGGTGTCGTCGGTGCTGCCGCCGGTCGAGGGGGCTCCCGTCGAGTCGGCCGGGCCGGAGCTGCCTTCGGCCGTGGGCGACGCGTCGGTCGAGCTCCCCGAAGTGAGTGAAGTCCCCGTCGTCGAGCCGCTCCCGTCGCCATCGACGCCCATCACGTCGTCGCCGCAGGCGGCCGGGCCCAACATCAACGCCACCAACCAGATTCGATCGTTCATCCCTCGTCCTCTCGCAACAAGCCAAGCTCGGGGTCCGCCGTCGCAGTGGCGGGACCTTCGATCGGGCTAGTTGCACCGGACGACGTTTGGTTCTTTTGTTTCGTGCCCCCACACCCGATTCGCGCTGGTGTGTGGCGTGAACAGGGGAGCTGCGGCCCAAGACGGGGAATCTGGAAAACGCCGTCACCCGATGGGTGGCGGCGCGACTCTTGGTGCGGTGGGGCGAATGTCGCCGACGCGTTTCCGCCGCCCCCTGGTGACGGAACGCGTCGGCGCGGGGCCTACTGGACGATGTTCACCCTCGTCGTGAACTTGCAGGTGTTGTTGAGCTCGCTGCTCTCGTTGACCGCGCCGCCCTTGTCGAGCTGCACGAGGATCTCGACATCGGTGCTCGCGCCCTGCAGGGGGATCTGAACGGTGGGGTAGATCTTGGCGAGGCCGGCCGGGATGGCGAGCGAGTCGTTGAAGGCCTTGAACGTGCCGTTGTTGCGCTTCATGGTGACCGAGGAGCTGGAGGTCCCGGCATTCTGGAGCCCGCGGTTCTCGATGATCGCCTGAGCGTAGAGCTTGGGACCGCCGCCGCCGTAGCCGAGCACCTGGCCGTTGGTCACGGGCTTGGTCATGGCGGCGTCTTCCCAGACCGAGATCCGACAGCGGAGGTCGGGCTTGCTGACGATCGGGTATTTCGTCGCGCGGCCGACCTTGGGCGTGGGCTTCTTGGCCTGGCTCGTGGAGGTGTGCGTCACGAAACCGGTGAGGGTGAGCAGCGCGGTGAGGCAGGCGATGGAGAGGGTCTTCATGGCGTGTCGTCCTTGTACTTGCGGGGCCTCGCGGCCCGTCGAACAAGGGGATGGATAGCCAGTCAGCCCGATGTGACCCCGGCTCGCCCAAAAAACCACAACTGCGTATTTACGTGCCCGCTGCGGCCTTGTCGGGGCTCGAAGCGGGCTGCAGGACGGGCTGAGGTAAACCCCGACGCGCCCGTCCTGCTCGGTCTCAGCTCATCCAGTTGTGGTCCGTTTGGAGGGCCCACTTGCTGGTGATCTTGCGCGGTCGGGTCCAGAACCGATAGCCGTCCCAGCCCGTGATGTTGCCGTGGCCGAACTTCGAGTCGTTCCAGCCGCCAAAGCCGAACGGCTCGCGCGGAACCGGGACTCCGATGTTCACCCCGCACATTCCGGCCTCCACCTCGTTCATCACTCGGCGGGCGACGTCGCCCGAGGTGGTGTAGACCGAGCTGGCGTTGCCGTAGGGGTTTTTGTTCTCGAGCGCGATGGCCTGGTCGAGGTTGTCGACGCGGAGGATCGACAGCACCGGGCCAAAGATCTCCTCGGCGGCGGCGGGCATGTCGGGGGTGACACCGTCGAGCAGGGTTGGGCCGACCCAGTACCCGCCCGAGGTCGCGGACTGACCGCGTCCATCGACGAGCACCTTGGCCCCCGCCTTCTCGGCTTGGTCGATGTAGTTGCGGATCCGCTCCACGCTGGGCGCGTTGGTGATGGGGCCGATGTGCTCACCGATCTTCATCGACGCGCTCCGCTTGGCGATCTCGTCGATGATCGGCTGCACCTCTCCGACCGCGACCAGCACCGAGGCGGCCATGCAGCGCTGGCCCGCACATCCGGTGTACGACGCGACGACGTTGTCGGCGGTGAGCTGCAGGTCGGCGTCGGGGACCACGATGAGGTGGTTCTTGGCACCGCCCAGGCACAGCGCACGCTTGCCCGACGTTGCCGCGCGGCCGTAGACGAGCTTGGCGACGCGGGTGGAGCCCACGAACGCCATCGCCTCGATACCGGGGTGGTCGCACAGCGCCTCGACGGTCTCGCGGCCGCCCTGCACGAGGTTGAGCACACCCTTGGGAAGGCCAGCCTCCTCGAAGATCTGGGCCATCCGAAGCGCCGACAGCGGCACCTGCTCGCTGGGCTTGAGGACGAACGTGTTGCCCCCCACCAGCGCCTGCGGAAGCATCCACAGCGGAACCATGAACGGGAAGTTGAACGGCACGACGCCGGCGACGACACCCAGCGGCGCGTACACGACCTCGCAGCTGACCCCACGACTGACCTCGAGCTGGTTGCCAGCGGCGACATTGGGCAGCGAGCAGCCGTACTCGACGCACTCGATTCCCTTTTCGACCTCGGCCTTGGCCTCGGAGAAGATCTTGCCGTTCTCGTGGCTGACGAGCCATGACAGCTCCTCGATGTGCCGAGTCATCAGCTCGCGGGCTCGGTACATGACATGCGCACGCTCGCGCAGCGGCCACAGCTTCCAGTCTTCGAACGCGGTGGAGGCAGCCTTCACCGCCGCGTCGACATCGGAGGCGCCCGACATCTGCACGTTGGCGATGGGCTCGCCGTGCCGCGGGTTGAGGACCGCGACCGTCTGGCTGGTGCTGGCGTCGACCCACTGACCGCCGATGAAATTGCGGGCATCGACGAAGGGGGTCATCGAGTAGGAACTGGCTTCGAACGTCGGAATCATGATGATGCCTCCTCGGCCGCGGGCCGGGCAGGGGCTGGGCCCGACCGGGGATAGATCCTCCGCATCAGGCTCAGATAGAGGCCGCCGGCGACGAAGAAGCCAACGAACCATGCGTACGTGTAGATGTCATCGAACAGGACGGGAATCACGCCATCGGGGATGGCGTCCGCCTTGTGCAAGAACCCGGGGATGTTGGGTGCCACGGCGAGGGAAAAGGCGACGATGGCCGCCCAGTTGAACCCGCTGGAGAATGTGTAGGGCCCTTGGTGGCGGTACAGGCCATCCAGGTCGAGTCGGGTGCGGCGCAGCACGAAGTAGTCGACGATGAGGATGCCGCCGATGGGCCCCAGCAACGCGGAGTAGCCGACCAGCCAGGTGAAGATGTAGCCGTCGGTGGTCTCGATGAGCTTCCACGGGAAGATGGCGAAGCCCAGGCCCGCGGTGATGTAGCCGCCGATTCGAAAGTTGATCTTCGCCGGAGCCGCGTTGATCATCGCGTTGGCAGGCGAGACGACGTTGGCCGCGATATTGGTCGACAGCGTCGCCACGGCCAGCGCGAACAGGGACAGCACCACGGTGAAGCCGCCGCCGATCTTGCCCGCGAGGATGGTCGGGTCCCAGATGGGCTCGGCGGGCACCCCGGTCACGGGGTCGGCAAAGATGACCGTGGTGGCGCTGGTGACGGCCACGCTGATGAACGCGAACAGGGTCATCGTGGTGGGCAGGCCCAGGGCCTGACCAAGGACCTGGTCGCGTTGGCTGCGGGCGTAGCGGGTGAAGTCGGGGATGTTGAGCGACAGCGTGGCCCAAAATCCGACCATCGCCGTCAGCGATGGCACGAACACCGAGAAGAACTGCCCCTCCCGCTCGCCGCCGGGACCGAACTGCCCCTGGTTGGCGAGCATGGGCTCGAACCCACCGGCCTGGTCCCAGGCCCAGTAGAGCAGCAGCAGGCCGATCGCAATCAGGAACGGAGCCGCCGCCGTCTCGAGCAGCCGGATGGACTCGACCCCTCGGTAGATGATCCCGACCTGGAGCAGCCAGAACAACACGAAGCAGCCCAGCTCCCCCGCGTTGATGCCCAGCAGCGCGAGGTCGGGGCCCGTGAGGATGTCGCCGAGCAGCGCGTTGAGCAGCTGGTAGACCGCGAAGCCTCCGAACCACGTCTGGATCCCGAACCATCCACAGGCGACCAGCGCCCGGAGCAACGACGGAATGTGGGCGCCCTTGATGCCGAAGCTGGCGCGCGCGAGGACGGGGAACGGCACGCCGTACTTGGTGCCCGCATGCCCGTTGAGCACCATCGGCACCAGCACGATGAGGTTGCCCAACATGATCGTCATCACCGCTTGCCA
>JAHZJA010001477.1 GCA_022601155.1 Deltaproteobacteria bacterium
GACTGGTGTGGCCTCACCTTGGTCGGACGGGACTTGCACCCGCCGGGCTCGGATGCTCGATTTCAAGGATCCATCATCTCGGTCCTTTCCCAAGAGCCAGAGCTTGTCCTGGCGCACGGCAGGTGACATTGACCGCGAATTCGCAGTGGGCCCGAAGTAGCCTGACCGCCGGCCGCGAGGCCTGGTTTACATAGGACTGAATTATCGGAAAACCGCGTGTAGGCTCGAGGGCGGCACGCACTGCTGGTCGCTGGCGCAGGGGTACGCCCGGGGACCGATGCACCCGGCCACGATCCCTAACCATGCGAGCCATCGCGAGCGCATGAGTCCATGGTAGCAGGCGGGTCGCGAGCACGGGTTCAGCCGGTGGACCTTGCCCGCGTCATCGGACGCCATCAGCATGGCTCAGAGGCCAAGGCGCGAGACCGAAAGCACATCGAGAGATTTCAGCTCCGTCAGCGTTTCGCCGATCGCCTGTCGTCCCCGGAGTCGGAGGCATCGACCTTCGAACGTGCATCGAATTCGCAGCCGAGACTCTCAACCGTGCACCATGTGACAGAGCCCATGTGACATGCCCGCGGGAAGACCTGAACCGTTGCAATTCCACCACAGCCAACGTTTCGAGCATGGCATCTGCGTTGCACCGTTGGCCGCCATGACGTCACGTGAGGCCCAGATTCGTCAACCTGCTTCATCCTTCGCGCTACTAGTCGCGCTCTCGGGACCACTCGCTGCAGGTTGTTCCCCACCCATCGACGAGGCGGACGAGGCGAACGAATACCGTGTGGCCAGCCCTGGTCTCGAGACGTTGCACGAGGTGCCGTTCGACCCGGCCGAACTCCAACAGCAGATCGACGTGCCCATCGATGTGGCCGCGCTGGCCGAGAGCGAGACCATCACGCTGTTGTTCGATACCACCGACCAGTGGACTCCTTTCTCCGTCGAGACCGAGGACGGCCAGACCATCGCAACATCGGAGAACTACATCGAATTTGAAGAAGGCGAGGGCGAAGACGGATCCGCCCACTTCCTGACCCGGGTCGAGTTCGACCCCCACGTGGGTTCGCACCTCATCGTACGGACCGACGGTGCTCCTGATGTGTTGGAGGGGCGCGTGATGCTGTGCGACGAGATGGTGACGCAACGCGGCAACGCGGGCCCGTCTTCGCTGCGCGCCGCCATTGCCGACGTCCGAGACAACGGCGCGGTCTGCTTCGACCCCGTCAGCTTCGCCGACCCTGGGATGGGCCCCGTGGAGCTGCATGCACACATCAGCACGACCAAGTCGCTCACGATCACGGGAACGAGCCCGGTGCCACCCGAGGTGACCGCCAACGGCGCTAGCCGCATTCTGTCATTGTCGGGCGCGACCACGATCCGCCGCCTCGTGCTCCGCGACGGCAACGAAGCCTACGGCGGCGGCCTCATCTACACCAACGGAGGCCTCAAGCTGGAATCGGTGATCCTACGGGGGGGAGTGGCAAATCAGGGCGGTGCCATCTTCTCCGAGGCGGCTCCCTTGCAGCTCATCGACACGCTCGTCGAGGACAACCAAGCCTGGGAGGACGGTGGCGGAATCTTCACAGCGTCGCCGACCTCCATGGTGAACTCGACGCTGGCCTACAACGCGGCTGGGCACTCTGGAGGGGGGCTCCATACCGAGTTGTACAACGCGACGCTCAGCAGCACGACGGTGCATCACAACACGGCACACAACGGAGGAGGCGTCACGTCCTACGGCGCTGAGTTCAGACTCAACGGTGGCTCGCTCGTCTACTCGAACACGGCGTTCATGGGCGGAGGTCTCGATCTCGACGCCGGACTTGCGACCATCGATGGTGCCTCCGTGTTCGCGAACGTGGCCGTGGATGTTCACCTGCCCTATGAATGGCAATCATCGTGGGGCGTGGGGGGCGGCATCCTCACCCGCGGACCGCTCGTCATCGTCGGCGGCTCCACCGAAGTCGGCATGCCCAACGCCGTATCGGGGAACACGGCGGCCGCAGGCGGAGGCATCGCAATCATGCAATCGGGCGAGGTCTGGGTGCGCAACGACAGCGCGATCGAAGGCAACACGGCGGCAGTTTACGGCGGCGGCGTGCTCGTGCACGGCTCGCTCACATTGGAAGACGACGCGACCGTGGATGGCAATCACGCCGACAGTGACGGCGGCGGGACCCACGGCGACGGAACGATCCTGGTCCAAGACCAGGCTTCTCTCGCCAACAACACGGCGGGCCGTGATGGAGGAGGCGTGTACAACCTGGGCACGGTGACGTTGTCCGGTCCCAACGTTCTCGTGACCAACAATATGGCCGCCACGACCATCGGCACGGGGGCCGGCGGTGGGATCAATACCGTTTGCAGCGGGCTCCTCACCTACTTCGTGGTAGGCGGGTACGCGACGGGGAACTCACCCGACGACGTCTACGCGCAGCCCTGCATCTGAGGGCGAGGCCACTGCCCTGGGGGATCCCGTGGTCGCTCGATCGAACCTCGAGTAGACGCGGGCCTGCGCCACGGGGTGATGCCCCACGGCGTGGAGAAAAGGGGTTCACGACCTCTCAAGGAGCCCCGCAGGCCAGCCAGTCGCTGAGCAGCACCCGCTCGTCCAGCGTGGGCCCACCCGCAGGCGGCATCGTCTCGTGTTCGTCGCCCGCCGCTGCGTACACGCGTACGAGTTGCTCGCGGATCGCGTCGTGGGTGTCGAGGTTCAGGTCGGCCGGGGCGCCGCGACGGTCGTCACCCGAGAGCCCGGCGGCGTGGCACGAGGCGCACCAGGTCGACATGAACGGCATGCCGAAGCTCTGCGCATCGACGAATGCGAGGCTAGGGATCTTTGGCCGCCAATTTGAACTGGCCCGAAGTACCCGACCCGTCATGCTGACCTGGAACCTACCTGCCCGAGGCACGTCGTGCCAGCAGCAGTCGTGTCGTAGGTTGACGTAGTGGTGTTTATCGGCCGAAGGGAGAGCCCCCCGTAGCGGGCCTCCCGGTGGCAGCCCCCGTGGCGGCCCCCCGTGGTGGGTGTGTGGCGCACCCCCGGGGCCTCGGTGTTTCGAAGGGCCGGCTCTGCGGTCCGTATCTCAGGCGCCGCCGCCGCTCACGGCATGGGACACGGCGAGGTCGGGAGCACCGTCGCGGTGAGGCTGTATTGCTGCGGGCCTCCTCCCGAGTGCCGCACCTCGATGACGTGCGGACCTGCCCCGATGGTCCGGTGAAGCGGCTTGAGGGCAAATCCCTTCTACGTACCGACGGATTCCTCGACGGCCTGATTGGTCACCTTGGAGGTCTCGTCGTACAGGATGCCCCGCGCCAAGATCCCACAGCCAAGGTAGCCCCTCAGCTCTTGCTTGACGAAGTAGGGTGACAACCCGCTCGCCGTCGGCCTCGACATCGGCGATGAACGAATTGAGGTGTCGAGCCACGGTTTGGTACAGCACCGTCTCCTCCGGCCACCGTCGCTCGTAGTGGACAGGACGACGGTCTGCACCAAACGCGCGCGCGGGAGACACCGCGACTGTCCATTTCCAGCTCGGTGCCAACATTCGTGGGAGTGATCTCGCGTCGTTTCGCGACGCGGAGTTTCGCAGTGGCCAAGTGGTGAGCCGCCAGGTGGTCCTCTGGGCGGCCACTCCTGCACGGAACTCGCCGTCATCTGCCGATCGAGTGGCCATATTGGGCACCAATTTCCTCGACGCCGACGCCCGCCGATGTCACAGCGCACCATCCGCGTCCTGCACGACGACTTCAATGGCGAGGGCAAAGTCCACCGGTGAGGTAAGCACGCTCGGACCACGTCATGGACCGCAAGATCCAAAGAGCCGACCCCCGAGTTGGCCGGACCGCGAGCGGGTCGCGTCAGCACCCGGTCGGTGCTGTTCGAAGATGACGCCGCGATCGAGGGCGCCCCCGTGTGGGAACCTCACTGGTGACGTTCGACGAGTAGGAGCGCCGCGGGGGGCCCGATGCTGACTGGCGATCCGTGGCCGCCAGGTGCACACACCGGTACCGGGCGGACAGCCCCGCCCACCCCCGTCTCCACGGCGTCTCCAAAATGCAGGCGCACCAGGGGAACGGCCGCGAACTCCCGAGCACTCGCCGCTCGCCCAGGCGCCCTGTATTTAGGCAGAAAAAGACGCACGATGTCGCGGCGTTGGGAATCACGGGGCCGAACTCCCCCGAGATTTCATCAGCCTCGCTCCTCGGTCTCGCTCGGACCGACGGCGTTCATCGACGCACGAGATAGACTCACGAGCTCTGAGCATGTCGCCTCCCCCTCCCGGACCGACGTCTGGCCCGACCGGCGGACGGCCTCCCGATCTGGCTCCCACCGGTCCGGTGCCGACCGCAACGCAGGCACGGTCGCAGCTGGTCGCGCGCTCCATGGTTCCGAGCCCCCGCAGCCAGGCGCTGCGACCGGGGACCACGCTCGGGCCCTTCACGCTCACCTCCGTCCTCGGGCACGGAGGGACGGCGATGGTGTTCGCGGCTCACGATGCCGAGCGCGGACGGGACGTCGCCTTGAAGGTGCTCACCAGCGACGCCGACCCCGTGCTGGGTGATCGCGCCCGCAAGCGACTGCTCGCCGAAGCCCGCAC
>JAHZJA010001478.1 GCA_022601155.1 Deltaproteobacteria bacterium
CGGATCCCCGTGTCGCCCCCGGCCTGGGCTTGTGCCACCGCATCTCGCAGGTCTTGCTCGGCCCCCGCCGGGTCGCCCGCGCGCTCGCGGTAGTTGCCCCGAATCATGCGGCCCATGGCCTCCAGCGTGGGCGAGCCGAGGGCTCGGGCGCGCTCGATCACCTCCGAGGCCAGCTCGACCGCTTCGTCGTAGTGACCCAGGGCGCCTCGAGCCTTGGCGTGGGCCAGCTGTCCGCGGGCTCGTGCCAGCTGCTGCCGGACCTCGGGGTCGTCGACGACGTGCTGATCGGACAACCGTCGTGGATCGGCGCACGCGCCCAGATCGGTGAGATCGGCCGTCGCGGTGACCGCGGCGTGCACCATCCCTTCTTCGGCCTCGGCCAACGCATCGACCAGGGCGCCCAGCTCGACGCGGCGCTGCTCCAGGCAATCGCGGCGACGCTCCGCCTCATCGTCGGGCTGTCCCACCAACGCAGCCCCACATGCGTCCTCGGCCTGCGTGATCCAGCCGGCGGCGTAGGTGTCGAGCATGCCCAGCGTGGTCTGGGCGACACGCGGGGCGAAGTCGCGGCCAGTGCCTTCGATCGCGTCGCGCACCTGCTCTCGCCGAGCCGGATCCCACACGCCGGTCAACTGATCGCGCAGTCCCCCGCAGGCATCGGTTGCGTCCTCGCGCCACAGCCCAGCCATGGCCACGGTGGCCGTCGCTCCCAGCGCTCCCACCACCAGCGCCCGTCGCCACCAATGCGTGGGCGGCTGCTCGAGCGCGCCCAGCAGATCCTCCATCCGTTCGAACCGAGCGTCGGGGTCGACGGTCAGGCCGCGGCGCAGGGCGGTGAACAGCCGTCCGGGCACCCGGGCCTCGGCCGGAGGCTCCCGCAGTCGACCACGGACAACGTTCATCGACAACGTCGCGAGGGTGTCGCCGGCGAACGGTCGCTGCCGATACAGCGCCTCGTACAGCGCGACGCAGAACGAAAATTGGTCGGAGCGTGCATCGGCACAGTGGCCCAGCATCTGCTCTGGGGCCATGTACGCGGGGGTGCCCATCACCGCTCCGGTCTGGGTCAGTGGTGTGTGCAGCGAATCGACATCGGGCCGCTCGGCGATCGGCGTGACGGGAGTCGAGCCGTCGGTGCCGTGGTCTTCGAGCGCGCGCGCCAGCCCGAAGTCGAGCACCCGCACCCGGTCCTCGGGATCGATCAACACGTTGTCCGGCTTGAAGTCGCGGTGCACCAGCCCGGCCCGGTGGGCGGCGGCCAACCCCTGCCCGGCTCCCAAGAACACGGGGAGCACGGTCGTCCACGGGCGCGGTTGATGCATCCACTGTCGGAGCGTCGGTCCCTCGACGTACTCCATGGCCACGAACACCCGGTCGTCCACCGTGCCCACCTCATGGACCATGATCACGTTGGGATCGCTCAGCCGTGCCATCGCCTGGGCCTCCCGCAGCAGCCGGGCCTGGGCATCGCGCTCGCCCGCTCCATGCACATCGGGGCGCAGGACCTTGATCGCAACCGGGCGATCGAGCTCGGGATCGTAGGCGCGATAGACGACGCCCATGCCTCCGCGTCCCAGGCGCTCCACCACCCGAAACCGCCCGATGCGGTGCACCGAGGGCGGCGTCGAGGCATCGGCTTCGGCCGTAGGTGTGTCGCCGAACAGTCGGGCGTGCACGTCGCCGCGGATCTGGTCTCCGCCCGCCACCGCGGGAGCGGGTCCCAGCTGCGCCCCGGGATCCGGGGTCGGGGCATCGCCGTGCTCGGGCGGGGAGGTCGTCACCGTGGCCTCCATCATGCCGTATCGTCCCGAGGACCTCGATACGGGAGGTCGTGGTGGGATGGAACGCTGCACCCGACGGGCATGGCGTCGGTGCTCCTCGGTCGTTCATGCTCGGTGAGCCCAAATCCTTCGCGCCGTACCCCAGCCGTCGCCGAAGGCGCCTTCAACCCGTCGCGACCGCGGATCGGCTTGGGAGTCGCTTGGGGTGAGCTCTGTTCAGGATCCCACCACGGGTCCCCTCAGGCTCGTGCCGACCGCCTCATGGGTCGCAAACGCCTTGCGAGGCCCCCGGTTCGCGTCGTGCCAACGGTTGTCGTGGGGTCGTGGGGTTTCGCTCGTGAACCAAGAGGCTTCATTGGCAGCTAACCATTCGTGACGTCCTCGTGGGAATGTGCGGCGGTTCGGTGGAGCCGCGCCGTGGGTTTGGGTGCCAGCGCGGTCTTCGCTGTCTGGGGAGCGGTCGCCTGCGCCAGCAGCGATGCCGACGAAGCGGTGGTGTGGGTCGACACCCTGGGCACGGGCGAGACCATCGGGGAAGGCGATGATCCGACCGGTGCGCCCAACCCATGGCCACCGGGTACCGACAGCAACACCTCGGGGGCCTGGCCGATGCCCGGAACGACGGGCGGTGGGACCAGCGGTGATTCTGGTGTCGGCGATACGATGGACTCTCTCGACATTGGCTGCGGCGACTGTGTGGAGGATTGCCTCGATGGCCTCGACAATGACGCCAACGGCGAGGTCGACTGCGACGATCGGGCGTGCGCCGACCACCTCGCCTGTACGTGCACGCAGACGTTGTTGTCGGAGTTCGGTCGCCACGTGTTTTGTGCCGAGGCCACCGATTGGGCGCACGCGCGCGACCAGTGTGAGGCCAACGGCTTGCACCTGGTGACGATCCACGACGACATCACCAACACCTGGCTCGTCGACCAATCCCAGGCGATCGACGGCTCGACGTCGTGGTGGATGGGCTACTCCGATCTCCAGGACGAGGGACAGTGGCGCTGGGTGGACGGGGGTCCCCAGGACTACGACAACTGGCACCCGGGGGAGCCGAACAACGGCGTCGCGGGCCCCGAGCACTGCGCCGCATTTCCCGAGCACACCGCGTTTGCGTGGAACGACCTCGAGTGCGACACACCGCGGCCGTTCATCTGCGAGCAGTGAGGCCGACGGGGGTGCCCGTGCCTGCTGCCGGAGGATGATCTCGCCTCGTCAGACGAGACCATCCAAGAGCAGCCGCGCGGCTTCGAGAATCGACGCGGTGCGCGGCCCGCTACCAAGCCTCGCAGACCATCGCGCAGTCGACTCCACCCGGGCACACCAGCGAGCAGCCCCCTCCCAAGCCCCCGCCGTCGGGATCTTGCTGGAAGGGCCCGCGGAACGCATCGGCATCGGCCGCGCCCAGCGACCACCACGATGCGTCGAGCTCGCTGTCCAGCTCCAGCATGTCGACGAAATCGTTCATCGGAATGGCGCTGGTCATGCTCGGACACTGCACCGTGAAGTGGGACAGCTCGATCGGTGTGTCCGGTTGATCGAACGTGTAGGTGACGGGCTCGCGAAGGTCGACGAAGAACGTCGCCTCCGGGTTTGCTTCGAGTGTCGCGAGGATCTCGTCGGCATGGAACACGACCTGGCGCTGCTCTGTGTCCGGCGTTGGTTGGTCGGTGTCACAACCGGCGGCAGCGGTCAGCATGCAGCCGAGGGTGAGGGTGAGGATCGAACGATTGTATGTCTTCATCGTCTAGGTCTCGCTGAGGTTGGTGGGTGGGGTTGGTGTCGCCGGGCCTCATGCTCGGCGACGAAGACGTATGGCGGTGGGCTCGGCTGCGAGTGCAGACCTGAACGCGCGCGTTCCCGTCTGCACCTCGACAGGCCATGACCCACCTCTTGAACGTCACGGTATGGACCCGACGCCGAGGCCCCGAAGTTTCGCTTGGGTGGTGCGCGGCCAGTTAATTGAAATAATTATAGAGAATTTCAAAAATTGAAGAACGGTGGGTTTCCGGGTGTTCGGGCAAGGTTGACGCGAGCAGCAAGCGCAGCCTCGCCGTGCGGCGGAGGCGGATCGGGGACGCATGGCGGAGGACGCGAAGTGCCGCGGTGGAACGGAGGTGTTGACCAAGACGCGAGCCGTGGAGGCCGAGCGGAGGTGCTCACCAGGACGCGAAGCGTGGAGGCCGAACAGAGGTGCTCACCAGGACGCGAGCTGTGGAGGCCAAGCGACCGAGACGCGAAGTGCCGCGGTGGAACGGAGGTGTGACCAAGATACGAGCCGTGGCGGTCGAGCGGAGGTGCTCACCACAACGCGAAGTGTCGCGGCCGAACGGAGTGCTTCACCTCGACACGAGGCGCTCGCAGCAGGTCGACGGAGCCACATCGACACTCGGGCACGGGCGCGTCGTTCCGTCGCTGCGATCAGCGACCCGCGCGCAGGGCTTCGTGTCGGGCTCGGAACGGGCTGGTGGGCGTCCACTGCGGACGATGGTCATCCATCGCGATCGCGTGCCCGGTGCGGAAGTAGATCGTCACGTCTTGTACGATGCCGGCCATGTCCCAGGTGGAAGCGTCGTACTCGTCGCCGACCTGGTGATAGCGCGTCTGGATGTACTCGACGAAGCGCTCGACTTGCGCGGCGTCGGGCGCGTCGGGAGACGGGCCGCCGACGGCGAAGATCGCAGGGACCCCACGGCGCGCAAACGGATAGTGATCGGATCGAAAGAACGCGCCGTACTCGGGGGCGGGGTCGGGATAGAGGCGGCGGCCCACGGTGCGCGCGGCCGCATCCATATAGGTATCGAGATCCGAGCTCCCAAGCGCAACCACGGTCATCCCCAGGCTCCGCCCAAAAGGGAACAACGCGTCCATGTTGATCACCCCGACCGCATCGGCCAGAGGCAGCACGGGCTGGTCCACATACCACTTGGCGCCGAGCAGCCCCTGCTCTTCGGCGGTGGTGGCGACCAGCACGACGGAGCGACCGGCGGGGCCTGGGAGTGCGGCATAGGCCTCGGCCAGCTCGAGCAACGCGGCCGTGCCGGTGGCGTTGTCGACGGCGCCGTTGTAGATGCCATCGCCTGGACGGTCATCGTTGCGACCGACGTGATCCCAATGCGCCGTGTAGATCACGTGCTCGTCGGGCCGTGTCGCGCCCCGGATGATGCCCACCACGTTGTGGGACACGATCGACTCGACGTCGCGGTGCAGCGAGGCCGACAGGCGCAGCGGGAGGGGATGGGGGGTGAAGGCCTGGCCCCCGGCCGACAGCCTCGCCTGCTCGAACCGCTCGCGGCTGACTTCATCGAGCGCGGCCATCAGCCCCGCCCGCGGGATCGAGCCCATGATCGCGACGGTGGCGGGTCCGTCGTCTCGATCCAGCTGCTGATGGGGCCGTCGAGCCCCCTGCGCCAAGACCTTCCACGGGACCCCAACGCCGTCGTCGTCGTGCAGGGTCAGCAGCCCGACCGCACCTCGTTGTGCCGCTTGTTCGGCCTTGTGCGAGCGGGTTCCGTACAGCGTGAGCGCGCGGCCTTCGAAGAACGTCGCGTCGTCGCGCGCGGGGCCGGGATCGCCGGGGACGACCAGGACCACTTTGCCGCGGACGTCGATCTGCGCGTAGTCATCCCAGCCGAACTCGGGGGCGACGATGCCATGGCCGACGAAGACCACCTCTGCATCGGCCAGTTCGACCCGAGCTCGTGGTGAAGCGCTCCCGATCACGATGTCCTCGGGGACGCGAAGCGCTCGCGCCTGCCCGTCGGCTCCGGTCAGCTGTGCGGTGGTCTGGTCCGCCAGCGTGACCGAGACGAGCGGAACGGATTGGAGGTAGCTGCCGTCGACCGCGGGCTCGAGCCCGTGCCGCGCAAAGTGGGCGCTGATGTAGGCCACCGTCTTCGCTTCCCCGGCGCTGCCAGGAAACCGCCCCTCGAACGCATCGGACGCCAACACCCGCACGTGGTTGGCGATGTCCTCGGCTCGGATTCCGTCCACGGCGGCCTGGAGCGGATCGGCGTCTTCGGCGGGAGCGGATGGTCCTGCCCCGTGGCGGCAACCGGAGGCCGACAGCAGACCGCCCAACGCCAGGCAAGACGCGATGAAACGGGCTCGTGGGGTGTTCATTCGGTCTCCTCGGGGGTTGAGCGGCGACGACGGGCGGGGCCGGCCAGCGGCGCCAACACCCACGAAAGGGACAGCAGTGAGCCTCGCTTGCGCTTGGCGTGGCGTGCATCGCGAAGGATGTCGATGATCGCCTGCAGGTGCTCGTTGATCGCCCGCAGTTGATCGCGGCCGAGCCGTGCCTCCAGGCGCAGCGACCACAAGTTGCGGGTCAGCCCACGGGTGACGGCCTTGGGGTGCTGCAAGCCGTCGTCGAAATCGCGGCCGGCCTGCCTCAGCAGAGCCGCCGTCGCCTTGCCCACGGCGGCGACGTTGTCCGGGTCGTCGAGGTCGTAGGCGATGTGCCACCGTGAATGCGGGAAATCGAACAACGCCTCGTCACGGCGCGCGGTCGATCGCGAGCCCGCCTCGACGAGCATGCCCACCTTCAGCAGCTGCCGAACGTGGTAGTAGAGCGCGTCGGCGGGTCGATCGAGTGAGCGAGCGAGATCGGCGACCGAGCAAGGTCCGAGCGCTTCGATGCGATCGAGGATCGCTTGCCGCACGGGCGAGCTCATCGCGGCAATGCGCTCGGGTTCGCGGATCCAGTGGATCTTGGGCCGTGCCATCGTCGGAATGATTAATTGAATTCATATGCGAAAATTTCAATAGAAACTTCACGGAGCCCCGCGGGGTCGAAGGCGTGGCGTCGGCTGAGGTTGGTCGTCCACCGGGGTCGCGATGGCGGGCCCTAGCCCCCGGCCTTGCCCATGCGTCGCGGGCTCGGTGGGGCGCGTAGGAGGCCGGGCGTCACACGGTGGCCCCGGTTGGCGCGAGGGAGAGCCCGTGGCGGTGGGCAATCTCAGTCAGCGCGTCGCAGGGCCGTGCGGGGCGGCGGGCAGTCCGGTGCGTGCGAGGCAGGGCCGTGCGTCGCGGCGGGTCGTCTCGGCAGGTGCGAGCCGCGGTGCGTGGCAATGCCGTCTGCGGCAGCGGGCGATCTCAGTCAGCACGAGGTCGGGCACGCATGGCTCGGTTCGGCGTGGTTCGGCGGGCGAATCTCACCCGACGTTCCGATGACCGGCCAAGGTCCCCGACCCCGCTCCAGAGGGCTCGGTCGTCGGGTTTCCGCGATGCTGTCCTTGTCCGAGTACTCAACCTCGACCGGGAAGCCGATGGTCGTTCGCGGTCGAGGGGGACGCGATGGCGCCGTCGTGGGTGGCCGCGTGGGTGGCCCCCTGTGTGGTGGAGGCCTTGGTGTCGGCGCGGATCGGCGCCTCGATGTGTTCACCGAGCATCCGATCGGTCGCCTCTTGCAGCACGGGATTGACGGTGGACCGCGTGCCGTTGATGAGCTCGCGGGCTTCCGGGGTCTGGCCGATGCGATCGACGTGCTCTGCGAACGTGCGGTCGCCCAGCTTGACGGAGAACGCGAACCACAGGGAGCCGGCCAGGAACGACAGGCTGATCAGGGTGCGAATCAGGCGAGACACCAGGCCCAGGATCGGATCCCGAGACCGACCCCACCAAATTTCCCGCGCTGGGCGACAACGGAGGCGTAGACATGCCCACGCCGCAAAAGCAAGAACCTGGCTGTCACGCGGGGCGCCCCGGAGTCTTGCCCTTGCCCTTGCCCTTGCCCTTGCCGCCCAGACGCCCGAGGACGTGCTGACCGAATCGATCGCCTCGGGTCCGCCGCTGGGCCGGCTCGGTCGTCGCCACGGGAACGGGGGCCTGCTTGCCGGACCGCTTGCGTGACTTGAGCGCACGCTTGCGGGCCACGCCCTTGGCGGACTTGCCGGCCTTGGCCGTGCGCTCCGGGGCAAATGGCGCGGGAGCCTGCAGCGAAGGCACTGCGACGGTGTGACCGGCCGCCGACGCGGGTGCGGGCATGGATGCGGGCTTTGGCCCGCCGGTTGCGACCGGCGGCGTGACGGGTTCGACTTCGCCGACGGTGGACGGTCGTGGCACCGCACCGAGGTGCTTGTCGGTCTGCGGTCGACGGGGAGCAGGCCCGGCTGCCGAAGACGGAGGCACTACCGCCTGCACGTCGGTGCTGTCTCGATGCTCGGCCGGGCGCACGGGAGGAACGGAGGCCGGCATCGGCTCGCGGTCAGCGACGCGGGCCACACGTTTGCGCACCGTACCGGGACTGACGGGCCCCTCGCTCGGCTCCACGGGTACGACCTCGTGCGCCTGGGTCTGGCCTCGACGCTGCGTCGCATCGTCGCCTGCAGCCGGAGCGTTCCACTGCGGGACCGATCGGCGCGGCATCGCGGAGTTGAGAGAGGCCGAGCCCGCCAGCACCGAGTCGACGACACGGTGGACCTGGGTGTCGGGCCGAGGCCCTCGTGCGCTGCGGGCGAACTCGGTCAGCTTGGGGTGACCGGGGTGCCGCTCGCGAAGGATGGCCAGCAGCTCGTAGGCCTCGTCGAGCTCACCGCGTTCGAGAAAGAACCGAATTTCGACCAGCTCGCTCGACAGGTTTGGCCAGCCTCCCGGAGGCGCCGCCACGTCGGCCAGCTCGGCGCGATGCGCCGTGGTCTCCATCGGCGCCGCACAGTATCCGCAGTAGTTGAAGCCACGCGGGTTGGTGCGATGGCACGACCCGCACTGCAGCAGCAGGTTCTTGTCGTGCAATGCACCGAGCGGAGAGCCGCAGGTCGGACAGTGGTCTTGCGGTTTCATTGCGGGCTCCGGCACACGTGCGCAGGGCCCAGTGTCGAGCGGGGCGTAGTCCGAGATCAAGCCGCGGGGACCGCGAGGGTCCCCCGGCCGTCGATCTGTGTCGCTCGCCGTCAGCCGGCCAGCTTGCGCAGCTGGTCGATCATCGCCTGGCTGAGGACCATCTCGCCGCGCATGACGCCCGAGGCTCCGTATTGTGCCGCGAAATAGAAGTCACCCAGGTCGTTGCCGATGCCCGGAGGGATCTCCCGGGTGGCCTTGGGCGGGAGGACCTCTCGCGCCCAACCCAGGGCTCCCCCTACGTCGACGGCGAACAGCGCGGAGGTGCTCTTGTTGCGCTCGATCATCGCGGTGAGGCCAGCGTCGGAGCTCGCAGCGCCCTTGCCCCCCGCTGCGTCGATCACGGCCTGGAGGTACTGATCCTCGGCGCCAGGTGCCACCACGTACGCGACGCGATCGTCGAGCTCGACCCTGTCGATGGAGAGCTCGAGGCCGCCAAGGCGACGCTCGAGCTCCGCGATGGCGGGATCCTTCTTCTTGGCGATCTCGGCCTTGGTCTCGGGGCCAGGGACGATCGTCCAGCGATCCACGCCGATGCCACCGACCTCGCGCACGTTGGGCTCGAACGACCACTCGACGAACTTGACCCCCTCGGCGCCCAGCACCGTGTCGTCGATGAAGCTCTCGCTCCAGGTCTTCCAGCTGTCGCGCGAGTCTTCCTTCTTCTTGCGGGTGATCACCAGGCCGCCCTGGGTGCCGGGCAGGTGCATCACCGCGAACGCGAAGTCGTTGCCGTACAGGCGCGCGCTCTCCTCGACGAATGACTCGAGTGCAGCGCGGACCTCGGGTGCCTCGCGTCCAACGGCCTTGGCGTAGGTGTCGATGAGGACGTCACGCATGGGAGCGCCGCTCTCGGTCGACCATGCGGCTCCCCAGTTGACGGTGGCGGCGGAGACCATCCACGAGGGGGCGGGCAGCGACTTGATGAGCGCTGCATCGATGGGGCCCGCGGAGATGGCCTTCGAGTCCGACTGAATGCTCGACCCCGCCGTGGGGAAGGCCGCGTACCGGAAGACGAAGCCGACTTCCTCCAGGCCCAGGCCCATCTCGAGCTGGTCGGTCTCGCGGTAGAAGTCGAAGCTCTTGTCCATCGAGGTGCGCGAGTAGGCCGTGAAGGCGTCGGCAATCTCGTTGCCCGTGGGCGCGGTGGGAGCCCGACGCATCTCCGTCAGCAGCATCTCGACCTGCTCGGAGTACCGAGTCATGCCCGCCTTGGGGTACAGGACCATCTCGATGTCGTCGGTGATCGCCGACGCCCGTCCGACCATGTTGGACTCGATGTAGCCCTTGGCCTTGGCAAAGACGGCCGCGTGGTTGGTGATCACGACCTCGTCGCCCAGGTCGTCGATGAACACGTCGTTGCCGTCGACGCGGTAGTAGGCGGCGTGGCCCTGGGCATCGCCCTGCTTGCCCTGTTCGCCGAGGTCGGTGGCGACGGCGGCGGCACCTCCCACATAGCCGAGCACGCAGGCCAGCGGAGCGTCGCTCACGGTCTCGTCGATGAGGACGCACCCCATCGGCTTGTCGAGCGCGATGTGCTGGGCCACGCCCGCGCGCTCGCCCAGCTGCATGCCGGCCAGCGACCGCAGCATCTGCTCGTTGAGGAAGGCCGCGCCCTGGGCGGGGGCAGCCTTGGTGCGAACCTCCTCGAGGAAGCCCGCGGGGTTGGGGAGCACGAAGTGGCCGATGGCGTCACCGCGCTCGAGCCGGCCTCCCACGCCCGCCGCCGTCACGCCATCGGCAACGGCCTTGGCCAGGCCTCCCGCCGTGTCGCCCACGGGCTTGGCGTCGGCGGGCTGGATGTCGGTGGGCTTGGCGTCGGAGCCCTCGACCGCGGCTGGCGTGTCGCCTTGCTTCGCCTCGGACTTGGCCGTCTGTTCGCCGTCACCGGACTTGGTGCACGCCATGGGCACAGCCAGGGCGGCGGCGAGGCTGAGGTATGGAAGCGAGCGGGACAGCGGCGATCGGTGCATCGTGAGGGTCTCCTGGAGGTGGGGGCGAACGTCGGTCGCAACGGGCGGGACGGCCTGGCGTAATCGGGGTTGCAGATGCAGCCCGTGGTCGGTCGATTGCCCGTGCGCAGCGCCGCGACCACGGCGCGGGCCATGCCTACCGCGATTTCCACCCCTTTGTTTCTGGCCCCGCCAAAAAACGATGCAGGCGTGGCTCCACCCGCAACACGGCACAGGGCACGTGGACACAGGGGTTTGTCAGGGTGGAGCGCCGTCTGCGGCCGTTGCGACGGGCCACGAGGATGAAGTCCGCTCGGGGCATCGGCGGCCGGCGAGGACCCCGAGCCGTGGTCGTCGAGCATGGGCCGAGGCACTAGACCGCCGCGCCTTCGTCCGTCACGATAGCAACCGTGAGAAAGCGCGCCTGGTGGAGAGGATTCGCGTGCGGCGCGACGGTGGCGATTGTGACCCTAGTGGCCGGTCGGTGGATTCCCGATGCCGATGCCACTGGCACTCGCTTCGATCGAGATGCCTTTCACCAAGCGCTCGACGCGGTCCTCGATCGATACGTCGAGCCGGTTGATGGCGAGGCGCTGCTCGAGCACGGACTCAAGCACATCGTGGCCGGGCTCGACGGCTACAGCCACTTTCTCACCGCGTCCGAGCGGACGGCCCTGCGCGAGCGGATTCACGATGGGACGGCGGGGCTGGCCGTGCACATGCACGTGGCTCCTGGTGGAGAAGACCGGACGCTCGAGGTGGTTGGGGTGTTGCCCACCTCGACGGCGGCGGCGGTGGGTCTCGTTCCCGGCGATCACATCCTCGATATCGATGGTACCCCGACAGGTCGCTTGCTCAGTCAGGTCGAGGCCGAGGCCAAGCTCAGCGGCAAGGTCGGAGAGACCGTGGCGATCACGGTGCAGCGTCGGCATGGCTCGGCTCCCGAGCGCATCGACCTGTCGCTCCACGCGGCGACGCGCGAGTGGGTGACGGGCGAGCTGGTCGAGGTGGAGGGGGCCAAGGGCCGCGGCGCCAAGGTGGCGCTGGTTCGCATTCGGGCGTTTGGACATGGCGTGGGGGAGACGGTCAAGAAGCGGCTGGCCCAGCTGCGGCGTACGGCGGGTGCCGGGGGCTTGGCCGGGGTGGTCATCGACCTGTGTGGCAATCCCGGCGGCGAGGTCGACGAGGCATTGGTCGTTGCCGACATGTTCGTCGCCGACGGCATCCTCACCCGCACCCGCGGCCGGGGTGGACGCATTCTTCGCGAGGAGCGGGCGCACCGGGCTGGCACCGACCAAGACACGCCGTTGGTGGTCCTGCAAGATCGCCACAGTGCCTCGGCCTCGGAGCTGCTGACCGCCGCGCTGCGTGACAATGGTCGGGCCAAGAGTGTGGGCGAGCGGAGCTACGGCAAGGGCACCGTGCAAGAGATCATGGGCCTGCCCGATGGCTCGGTGCTCAAGCTGACGATCGCCCGCTACTTCTCTCCCAAGGACCGTGCGATCGATGGCGTGGGCATCGAGCCCGATCGCGTGCTCACCGGGGCGTGGCGGCCGACGGCGCTGCGCGAGGCGTTGGCGATGATCGGGCTCCAGCCCGCGTCGAGCTGAGCTGGGCGCGTGTCGAGTGCGCCGGTCACCCCGCTCAGTACATGATGTTGCCTGCGGGGGGCTCTTTGGAGGGCAGGTCGGTCTCTCCCAGCATCTGCCGCAGGTCGATCTCGATGGTCCGCGACAGCGAGTTCATCGGCACATCGTTCATGCTGCGCTCGAACGGATCTTCGCTGGCGTCGCCGATGCCTTCCATGGTGTTGAACACCCACGAGATCAGTCCCGCCGAGACGAACATCGGGATGACGGGCATCAGCATTCCCCAGCCTTGCATCGCCTCGATGCGCTCGGCGAACACGTCCAGCAGCCCCAGCGGCACCAGGAACGTGAATGCCCGCGTGAAGACTCGGCTGAACTCGGCGTATTGGCGGGGGAACGGGGTGTTCTTGATGCGCTCGCACTTGCCCTGCAGTGCATACAGCTCGCGGACGACGTCCATCATCGCGATCTGATGGAACAGGTTGAGTTGCTTGCCGTCGACCAGCGTCGCCAGCTGCTGCCCCTGTCGCGTGAGCATGTTGGTGGCCGGGTTGGCGAAGGCCGACATCTCGGTCAGCTCCTCGGCCGACAGAAACGGCGACAGCTCGGTGTCCCAGTCGTTGCGCATGTGGTCGCCGTGCTGCTGTAGCCGCCGCTTGGTGCCCCGCGACGGCTTGTCGAAGAACCGCGAGGTCTTGCGCAGCTGCAGCCGCAAGGCGTTGACCCACGCGAGCTGCCGATAGATGAGCTCACGTCGCAGCGCCCGGGCCTCGGTGCTGTCGTCGCCCACGTGGATGTAGCTCATCACGTTGGTGGCCCAGGTCCGGCTGGCGTTGACGATGCCGCCCCAGATCTTCCGCCCCTCCCAAAACCGGTCGTAGGAGGCGTTGTTCTTGAAGCCCACATAGAACGCCACGGCGATGCCGATGGTGGAGATCGGCTGGAACGGGATCCGCAGGAAGTGCAGCCCCGCGTAGGCGTACAGCATGTACACCACCGCGGCCCATGCGGCGGAGACCAGGGCGACCCGGAGTCCAACGAGGATGACGAGCCTGAGGTTGATGCGACGGGTGACGATCATGGGTGGCGCCGATCCCCGAGCTGGGACCGCGCGCTAGACATACCGTCCGAGGTCGCCCGAGGCCAAGGCAACTCTCGCCCGCCAGCCCCTCCGCTCGGTCGGAGCTACGGCCCGGCGGCCCAGCAGGCGCTTTGGACCACGGACACGGCCCGGGTGAACGCCTCGGAGTAGTCGCCACACACCGGGGCCACGAAGCTGTGCTGGAAGGAATTGACGAAGGTAAACAGCTCCGGCGCCTCGCGAGCGTGTCCTGACAGCGAGCACTCGGTGCCCGGCTCGTTGAGCAGGCCGACCACCACCACGTTGTCGGCCCGTCCACCCTTGGCCTCGACCAGTGCCTCGTAGCGGTGGTCGACCGGTCCGGGATCGTCTTCGTCGGTGACGATCACGACCACCAACAACGCATCGTCGCGCAGGAAGCCCTCGTTGCAGCCGTTGACCGCGGTCATCTCGTCGCTGATCGCCGCGGTCAGGGCGGCCAGCGGCCATTCCTGCGAGCTCCCCGTGGTGCCCACCTGCGCGGCGCAGGAGAAGCTCGGGCCGAGGTCGTCGGCCTCGGTCATGTAGTTGTGGCCGTCGGTATAGGGGCCACATGCGGCCTTGGAGGAGTTGTGGCCGTCGGTGCGGGTGACCATGCCGCCCAAGGCCTTGCACTCGGCTCGATCGTGGCCGACGTACTGGTCGGTGGTGACCACCCCCAAGTGCACGCTCTCGAGCGACTGTTGCGTGCGCTCGACCCCTTCGACGAAGGTATCGAAGCTCTCGATCAGCCGCCGCTGGTTGTCACCCATGCTCGCCGAGTTGTCGATGACGAACAGGTAGTCGACTTTTTGGCAGCCCTCCGCGACGGGGTCTTCCTCCATCTCCAGTTGATCGAGGATGAAGGGAGCCAGCTCGACGGGGCTGCGGCCGCAGCCACCCAGCGCAAACGCCAAGACCATGGGTACGGTGACGAGCGGGCGCAGCACAGACATCAGCACTATCGGCCGAAACACCGCGAACTTACAGGCAGGCGGTGAGGACGCGAGCCGTTCGTTCGTGTCCGAATGCGCTCCACACGCTGCGTATCCTCTCACCACAGGGGCGTCCTGGATAGGAATCAGCGCTTTTCAGGCAATGCCGCAGACCAATACCATCAGCGCGATGACAGTTCTTGCTCGGGGTAATCACGCGCTCACGACTCTCGCACTGGTGACGGCAGTGGCAGTCGTCGGGTGTGGCGACGACGGAGCACCCGCGGCTGGGTCCAGCGGCTCGAGCACGACCGGTCAACCTCCGGTGGGCGACACGTCGCCGGTGCCCGGCACCGACAGCTCGGGTGCGGGTTCGACCGCGGCCGACCCCGACACCACGGGCGACGGCACGACCGATACCGGTGAGGTGGGCAACGAGGAGTGCGAGGCTCTGGGATTGCCGGCCGCGCCCCAGCGCGCGGGCGAGGGCAGCGACTGGGGGCAGGTCGCAGGCGAGTTTTCGGTGGAGACCACGTTCGGACCGTGGAGCTTGGTCGAGTCGTTCTCGGGCTGCGACAGCTACGTGTTCATCAACGATGTGGGCGACAGCACCAGCGATGGCCTGCACGCCACGATCAGCGAGGACCTCTTCCTTCGCTCCGCGCCCAACGTGCACTACTTCTTCTTGAGCAGCGTCGGCGATCCGGTCGCGGGTGCCGAGGCCTGGCAGAGCGAGGTTGGCTCGGCCCTGTTCCCGCTGACGCGCGAGGAGCAGCAGTACTGGACCGACCGGGTGCACTTCGTGACCGACGATCCGATGGCGATTGCCGGAAGCGTGGGCGACTTCGTCGTCGCGCATCCCGACCAGCGCACGTTCGCCATCGATCGAGCCCAGACCTGGGATGACCCTGGCTCGGTCAGCGACACGACCACCGGGGCCTTTGCCCCTTCGGCGCCAGTGCTGGGCTATGTGGGCCGGTACTACAACTTCCGCTACGACCAAGACGTGTGGCTGGAAGACCTGGCCGAGACCACCGAGGTGGCGATGATCGACTCGGTCACGTTCGCACCCGATTGCGTGGTGGGAGAGCCTTGTTTCGACCAGCAAAACGGCCCGTTCTCCAACAGCAACAACTGGCAGCCGTGGCCGGCGCAGTTCCCCGACGCGAACACCATGGCCGGCTTCGACACGATGGACCTGGTGGTCACGGCCACCTGCGGTCCCGACTCCTACTCGGACTGCGGGCACTGGGACTACGAGGCGCTGATCAACCTGTGCAGCGATCCGCTGTGCGAGGGCCCCACCCAGGAGATCGCGCGGTGGATCACACCGTACTCGCGCCCGGGCACTCGCCGCTGGGTGATCGATGCCAGCCCGCTGCTGGGGATGGTGGCCGACGGGGGCACGCAGTACTTCAACTTCGGGATGATCTGGAACATGAACCCCTCGACCTGGGACATGCGCTTCGTGCTGCGCAACGAGGGCCGGGCCGATGCATCGCAACAGGTCGTGCCCGCCTTCAACGCCAACCGAGGCTTCAACGACGCCTACAACGACGCGTGGGAGACGGTGGAGTTCACCCCGCCGGCAGCGGCCACCCGGGTGGAGCTGGTGGCGATCATCTCCGGGCATGGGCAAGACGAGCAGAACTGTGCCGAGTGGTGCAACCACCAGCACGAGTTCACGGTCAACGGCGCCGACGTGCATCTGCGCGAGTTCCCGGGCCAGGTCGTCGCGCAGCGCTGCGCCGAGGCCGTCGACGAGGGGGTCGTGCCGGGGCAGTACGGCAACTGGACCCCTGGGTGCGCCGGCTGGTGCCCTGGCCTTCCCGTGCAGCCGTGGGTGGTCGACATCACCTCGTCGGTGCAGCTGGGCGAGCTCAACACGCTGGACTACCGGGGGCTGTTCAACAATGCCCCGGTCACTGGCAACAAGGGCCGGATTCGGCTCAGTAGCTACGTGGTGTTCTACCAGTAGCCGTTCGCGAGTATGGTGCGCGGCCGATGCCGCGTACCCGCGTCTTGCCCGTCGACCCGTCGACGCCCGATCCCGCGGTACTGCGGGACGCAGCCGAGGTCTTGCGCGCTGGCGGTTTGGTCGCGTTCGCGACGGAGACGGTCTACGGGCTCGGGGCCGACGCCACGCAGGCGGCCGCGGTGGAGGCGATCTTCGCCGCCAAGGGTCGGCCCTCCGACAACCCACTCATCGTGCACGCAGCCGATGTCGCGATGGCGCGGAGGCACGCGAAGCACTGGCCCGATGCGGCCGCGCGCCTGGCCACGGCCTGGCCGGGCCCGCTGACGCTGGTGTTGCCTCGCGCCGATTCGATCCCCGCGGTGGTGAGCGCGGGGCTGTCCACGGTTGGACTGCGGGTACCGGCTCCCGCGGTGGCACGCGGATTGATTGCGGCGGCGGGTCGACCACTGGCGGCACCCAGTGCCAATCGCTCCGAGCACGTCTCTCC
>JAHZJA010001479.1 GCA_022601155.1 Deltaproteobacteria bacterium
AGCGGTCGGGGGCGGTGTTATGGCGCGTGGAAAACCGCCAAAGTCGAGTCTAGAGTCTCGTCGCTCGGGTTGGCTATGCTCGGGGCAGTGTCGCACCGCCGCAATATCCACGACCCGCTCACCCCGACTCCCGCGCGGTGCAGCCCGGGCACGGAGTGCTCTGGGGTCCGAGATGGTCGCATGTCGGCGATCCGCGCCCAGTGCGATGGGCGTGCCTGCGTCGTGCTCTCGTGCAAGGAGGCGGGGTGAACCCGTTCGCCGGGCGAGATGACCCCACGACCGTCGCGGCCGCCCAGCAAGGCGACCGCGACGCGCTCACCGAGATCATCGAGCGCCACCGACCCTGGGTCTACAACATCGCAGTGCGCATGATGGGCGACGCCGGGTCGGCCGAGGACGCGACGCAGGACATCTTCATCAAGGTGCTCAAGGGGCTCGCCAGGTTCGAAGGGCGAAGCTCGTTTCGGACCTGGCTGTACCGGGTCGCCTTTCATTACCTGCTCAACGCCAAGCGTAGCCTTGGCGAGCAGGCGGTCGGCACGTTCGAAGAGTACGGGGCAGGGCTGGATGCCGCCCCCAATCTCGGCCTGGAGGACATCCCCCAGCCCGAGCGCGAGCTCTTGGTCGAGGAGGCCATGACCGCCTGCATGACGGGAATGCTCTTGTGCCTGAGCCGAGAGCAGCGCCTCGCCTACGTGCTCGGCTCGGTGTTCTCCGTGACCGACACGGTCGCGTCCGAAATCCTCGGAATCGCGGCGACGACGTACCGCAAGCGTCTCCAACGGGCCCGCGCGGAGCTCCACAACTTCATGAACGGTCACTGCGGCCTCATCAACAAGGACAACCCGTGTCGTTGCGCCCGCAAGACCCGCGCGTTCTTCGAGGCTGGCCACCTGGACCGCAAGGAGCTCAAGTTCCAACGCGACCGTGTCGCATCGATCGGGGAGGTTGCCTCGCGCGACGCGGCAGTGGTGTACGAAAAGCTCACCAACGACTACCCGGCGCTGTATCGCAAGCATCCGTTTTCGGACCCCAAACAGCTGGCGGAGCGTCTGTCGACGTTGCTCCAAGGCACGGCGCTCGATGGCCTGCTGGGCTCCTCAGATTGAGGTGGTGCGCCGATCCCGCAGGCGCAAATAAATCTCGCGGCAACGGTCACAGTCGGGTCTGCCCGCTGTCTCCGGGATGAGCAGGCCGAACATGGCCTTCGCCACCCGGATTCAACAATGGCAAACCAAATTCAACACTCTCAGGTCGTCCACGCATCGCTTGCCCCCACGTGGTCGGCGATCTCTCGGATGGGCGCCGTCCAAGATTGGCACCCCAACGTCGCGCGGTCGCAGGTTCTGACCGACCACGACTCGGGCATCGGCGCATCCCGTCGAGTCGAGTTTCAAGACGGCAACAGCGTCGTCGAGACCGTGGTCGAGGAATCGGAGTCGGGCTACACGACCATGGAGATGAGCGAGATGCCACTGCTCGACAACGCCTTCGTCACCATCCGTATCACCGAGAGATCCGACGACGAGACGGAGGTGACCTTCTCGATCGACTACCGATTGCGCTACGGGCCGTTGGGTTGGCTGATCAACGCGCTGATGATGAAGCGTATGCTCCGCAAGGCCTTCGAGACCGCGCTCGCAGGCCTGTCTCACCACCTCGAGACCGGGGACCTGATCGCGGACTCCGTGCCGGCCCCCACGCCATGAACAGCGCTTCCGGTCGACGCATCACGGCTGGATCGGCGGCTTCGCCGGTCCGCCTCGAAGTACGCTGAGGAGCGCACCGGGTCGGTCCTGGTCCCGTTTGTCGGACGCAGGGCGTGCGGTCGGCTCCAGCCCTGGGCGGAGCTGCCCGCGCCTGTTGGCTACGGCTTGACCGCGCTGAACGTCATCGCACCGTGCCCGCGGAACACGTTGATGAGCAGGTCCAGCGGCAGCATGCCCAGGGTGATGGCCGCGTGTCCCAGGCCGCGCTTCTTGGTGCCGGGCAGCTCCATCAGCATGTTGCGCAGCGACAGCGACCAAAACGCGTATGAGCCCTTGAGCGTGGGATCCACCAGTCCGGCCTTTTGCAGGATCTGCCCCATGTTCTCGTGGCTGAACAGGAAGGTGTGGCGCGGGTAGTGGTACCCGGCCCAGTGCTTGCCGAACAGGTAGCGATCGACCGACAGATGATCGGGGGTGTTGCCGTACACGCACCCGCCAGGGCGCAGCAGGTCGCCGCACTTGCGCAGGAACACCACGGGGTCGGGGACGTGCTCGATGAGGTTGGAGAAGTACACCAGGTCCATCTGGCGACCGGGCAGCTCCACCTTCTCCAGCTGGCCCTGATGGAACGTGAAATTGGGGATGCCCTCGATCCCGGTATCGACGATGTCGACGCCATGGAGCTCGATGTCGGGCCGCGCCTCCGCCACCAGCCGCAGAAAGCTCCCGTTGCCGCAGCCCACCTCGAGCATCGCGCCACCCTGGGGAATGCGTGGCAACACCTTACGGAGTGTGAAGCTGGCCAGTGCCTTGCGGAGCTTCCAGTACAGGCCGCGTCCCTTCGAGCCGCCGCCGTACGCGTGGTACGTGTCGGGATAAAGCTCGCCGATGTCCTCGTAGGTGATCGGAGGATCGTGGGTCACGAGGCCACATCCGTCGCAGATCACCAAGTCGGAGCGCCATGGCACCCCGTACTCGTAGTCCTCGATATCGTTGATGAGGCAGCGCAGGGGGCCGTCGCAGTTGATGCAGTCGCGCATATCGGGGGGGCGACCAGCGGTCGCAGCGCGGGAGTATAGCAAGGCGAACCATCGCGCAAGGCAGGCCCACCACGGCGATGCACAGCGGCATTCGGGCCGTTCGGATCGGCCGCTTCGGTGCCGACCCGGCGCAACCGTGGGCGTGGCGCAGCCGACGACCGTCGCGCGATGGAGCCAGTCCACTGCGGTCGGTCGCGCCTGCTACGCTTGAGTACGGCCATGCCCGAGCGCGCATCGACCCGACCTCACCCGCTGTGGCTCGCCGCAGGCACAGGCCTCGTTGGTGTGAGTCTGGGCGCAGTGGCGGTGATGATGGGGCTGCGTGCCGGTGAACGTCGGGTGGCCAAGCCCGCGCCGCCGCCCGTCGCCGATCCATCGCGACTGGCGTCTCGGGCCCCGGTTGCTGTCGCCGCTCCGCCGGCCGCTGTGGCCACCCCGTCGCTGGTCGATGCCGTCGCCCGCACCCGCGATGCGGTCGTCAACCTCGGCACCGCCAAGACGCTCGGCTCTGGGGTCATCGTCGACCCGAGCGGCATCGTCGTCACCAACTATCACGTGATCGCCGATGCGCTCGAGAGACTCCCCGCCGACTTGCCCACGGCTCCGCGCACGCCCACGGTCACCGCTCGGTTCGAGGACGGGCGAGAGCTCGATGCCACGATCCTCGTCGCCGATCGAGCCGAAGACCTGGCCATCTTGCGACTCAAGTCGCCGCGGGACGGCGAGCGTTTTGCCGCCGTGAGCCTGGGCCGCTCGACCGACCTGGCGGTGGGCCAGGATGTGTTCGCCATCGGCAATCCGTTCGGTCTCAATCACAGCGTCTCGCGCGGCATCGTGGCGGCGGTCGACCGGACCGATGTCGGCAGTGCACGCTCGCTGCCCTACGTTCAGCTCGATGCGTCGATCAATGTCGGCAACTCCGGGGGGCCGCTGTTCTCGGTCGATGGCACGTTGATGGGCATCGTGACGCTGCGGCGCAAGGACGCCGAAGGGATTGCGTTCGCAGTGCCCGTCGACCACGTGCGAGGGTTCCTGACCGCGGTCAGCAACCCCGACGCGCCGCCCAGCTCGGGGGCGATCGGGGTGCGGATCGAAGAGGGCCGCCCCTCGGCCGAAGACCCCGGTCAGGGCTATGCGGCCTGGCTCGAGGTCGCCACCGTGTTCGAGGATGGAGCGGCCGTGGCCGCCGGGCTGCGGGAGGGTGACCGCATCGTGGAGGTTCGGGGCAAGCGACTGGACGGGCTGCCGGGGGCGGAGACCAAGGGCGCGCTGGCGGCCCATCTTGTGTCGACGGTGCGCTCGCTGTTTCCGGGCGAGCACCTGCCGCTGACGGCGCTGCGAGGCGGTCGTCCCCAGACGTTCGATGTGGAGGTGGGTGCTGCCCCCTCGGATCAACAGCGGGTCATCGATACCCAGGAGCTGCTGGGGGTCGTCCTCGAGCCGGACTCCAAGGTTCCGATCATCGCCGAAGTGCTGCCGCAGCCAGGGCGCAAGCCCGATCATTGGGTGGTCGGACTGGAGATCGTGCAGCTGCTGGGCAAGGCCATCGACTCCCACGAAGCGCTCGGGGTGCAGCTGGCCGAGCTCCGGGAGCTGTCGCGCCGCAACCCCGGGCCGCTGCGCGTGGGGCTGAAGCTCCGCCATCCCCAAAGCGGCCTCTCCGGCCCGTACTACGTGCTGGTAGAGTGAGTCGCCGATGGGCGGGCGAGCATCAAGCGGGGCGGTACTGTGGGCGCTGACGCTCGGAGTGGGCTGTGGCGGTCCCAGCTCCGTGTCTTCGGAGGCGGCCGAGACTCCGGCTCCCTCGGCGGCCCCGGCCAAGACCGTGGACGCTGGCGATCCGCTGCTGCGAGACGCCCGCGCGGGCATTCGTGATGGGGTGCTTCCCGATCCGCTTCGGCAGCAGGTGATGACTTCCACCGATCCCGCGCACGCTCGCGCCAAGCGAGTGCTGCACGCGATGGATGCCCCCACCGAGGGCACGGTGCCCACGGAGTCAGCGGACACGCTGGTGCCGCCGCCGATCCTGCCCGTGGACGACGAGGGAGCACCGACCGCCGAGGTGCCCACCAGCGGCACGGGAGCCTCGTCGAGCCCCAAGACCCCGACCAAGACCCCCAAGCCCGCAAGCCGACCTCCGGCCGCGGGCGCGCGGGTGGGCAAGGTCTCCTTGCGCGCGAGCAAGCGGGGGGCAACGATGACGCTGAGCGCCCCCTCGTCGCTGGTGGTGGGCATCGCCAATCAGCCCCGCAGCGGCCTGGTGCGGCTCGTGATCGAGTCGGCCCGCGCGGCGCCAGCCGTGCTGACGGCGCGCCCCTCCATCGAAGGGGCGACGGTCACGGGGGTCCGACAAGGGCAGGGCACCATCCAGATCACGCTGCGCCTCGACCCCGGGTGGACCCTCGGCTCGGTCAAGCCGTTCTCCGGCGGCGCGCGGGTTCACCTGGTCGCGCCCGGCTGACGCCCAACTCCGGGCGTGTGACCAGGGCCGTGCTATGGGTGCACCCGAGCCCCATGGCCTACAAGAGCCTCCGGCACTGCCTCGACGATCTCGAGCGTCACGACCACCTCGTCCGTATCGCGGATCCGGTGGACCCGGCGCTTCACATGGCCGCCATTCAGCGTCGGCTGTATGCCGCGGGTGGCCCCGCCGTGTTGTTCGAAAACGTCGACGGCAGTCCGCTGGATGATCTGCAGCAGTACCGGATCTATGTGGGCAGCAGCCCGCAGAGCTACGATCAGCAAATCGAGGTGACCGACCCGCGAGCGAAGAGCCAGTTCGTAGCCCTGGAGCGCGGCGAGTATCACGTAGCCATGACTGCCGTAGACAGAGATGGCAACGAAAGCGGGTATTCCAACGAGGTTGTCAAAACCGTCCAGTAGCACG
>JAHZJA010001480.1 GCA_022601155.1 Deltaproteobacteria bacterium
CTTGGGCCGCCGGGCGGCGATGCTTCGATGGGCGCGCCGCAGCAGGTCGTAGATCACCGTCTCTTGGGCGCGATGGTGGCTGGCCAAGAGTCGATTGCAGTGCATGTGCACCAGGCTGGCCGCGACGGCGGGGCTCACCACGGTCCCTCCCTCGGCCGGGTCGAGCTGGTGTAGCACCGCACCGCGTGCGTCGAGGATCGCGAGGGCGGGCCCGAGGGGATGCTCCGCGCTGCGGGAGCGATCCAAAAGCTCCATCACCGCGCTACGCTCGGCTCGAAACAGCTGGCCGAGCTGCTTGCGGAACGCCGAGTCGGCGCCGTGCTCCTGCGCGAAGGAGTTGGCCAGGTGCTCGCTGACCTCCAGTCGCGCGGGTCCGCCGAATCGCAGGTCGGCGAGCAAGCGATCGGTGCCCGCCAGCGCCAGCCGCCAGCGAGCGTCGGCGCCCGCGGGGCCGGGGGCGAGGGCGTCCAGCACCCCGACCACGGCATCGCTGTCGGCCTCGAAGATCTGCTCGGCGCGGTCGATCCCCAGATCGCCACCGTAGCGCTCGAGCTCGCGGACGTAGGTGTCGACCTGGATCGAGTGCAGCTGACCGGCCGCCAGCAGGGGCGCCAGGGTTTGGTGCATGCGGGGCAAGACCTGCCCCCAAAGCGCGGCCGGATCGCCGTGCAGCCGCACCCGGACGTGAGGCTCTGGGTCCCGGTAGCGCATGAAGAACCACCGGTCACATGAGCCCTGCTGGCGGGCCCACTGCACGACCGGGGCCACCGCTTGGGTGATGAGACGATCGGCCACGCCCGGCCCGGCGTAGAGCTTGAGGTAGAGCCACGGGCCGCCCGGGGTAAACCGTCGCGTCACCGTGGCCGGGGGCGGGGCAGGGCGCGGCGTGGGGGCGGGCGCCGGCTGGCCGTCGCGAACGAAGCTACACAGCAGCTGATGGCGGTGGCGCCCCTGGGGGCCCTGCACAACCAGCCCCCGGGGCCCCCCGAACAGCTCACGGAGCACGACGTGACGACGGGTACGGATTGCATGGACGAGCGCGTCGGCTGCCAGCTCGTCGTCGAGATCGATGGGGAGCTCGTTGTCGGCCTCCACCAGCACGACCCAGCGTGGCAGGTTGCGGCGGCGGCGGAGCTCCGCGACCGCCTCGATACCGCGACGACGAAGCTCCGCGAGCTGCTCGGCTGTCTTGGCGCGCTTGCTTCCCGTCGTCTGCTCGCGGAGCGGGACGAGGTCGTGCTCGTCGAGCAGCCAGCGGGCTCGGGCGAGCACGACGTCGCCGCGACGCACCCGAGGCAGGAACGAAGCGTGTCGCAGCATGCCCCAGCCAAACCCTCCGCCCCGCGAGTCTTGGTTTTGCAGGGCGCACAGGAATCGGTACAGGCTCAGGCCACGGTCACGGAAGTTGTGGGCGCAGGTCAGGCGCGGGGCGACTTCTCGACCCTGCGATCGCGAGCGCAGCTCGATGCGGCCGTCGTTGACCGCGATGGTCAGGTCATCGACCGACAGCTGCCCCGGCTGGGGAGCACCCGAGGTGCCCCCAAACGCGATCTCGTAGTCCCGAAGCACGGGGCGGGCCATCACGTTTCCAGCGCGGCCGCTCTCTTGGTGGGCCACTTCGGCGAACACGACGTCGGGTCTCCGAGCCTGCTCGGCGTCGATGTGTTCCCGCACCAATGCCTCCACTCGTGGCGAGGTATGGCAGAAGCGTCCGAGGAGCTTGGCGCCCGAGGGGCCGTCGATCCACTCCACCAGCAGCTGAAAGTCCCCGCGCGCCAGGTGCTGCGGCGAGTCGGCGGCGATGGTGGCCAGGGTGCAAAAGGCGTCGGGCAGGGGCACCCGTCGGCGCACGGTGAGTGCCTCGACATCGTCGTCGTCGAGCACGACCTCGGTGGCCCCGCTGGCGATCGCAGCCTCGTGCAGGCGCAGCAGGTGGCGGTCCCGAGGGCCAAACGACAACTGCGGGGCGCGGCTGTTGCCGGGGAACCGAAGCGACGCGAGCAGCGGGACGGTCTGTGCACCCACCGACTCGTAGGATTCGAAGCCGATGCCGCCGTCTTCATCGAGGGCCACCATCAGGGCGACCTCTGCGTCGCCGTAGCGCGCCACGAATGCATCGCGGAAGGTGTCGAGATCGGTGTCGGCCTCACCTGGGTCCAGGCGCTCGATGAGGTCGACCGCCTCACACAGTCGCGCCTGCACCGAGGGCCCGAGCTCGCCGCCGTCGGCCCCCATGGTCAGGTCCACGCCGAACAGCCGCGAGGTGTCCAGCTGCGGCTCGATGTCCTTGGCGATGGATCGCAAGGCGTCGTACTCGGCGGGTGCTCGGCCGGGGCCGCGCTGGTCGAGCGCCCGCAGCCCCTGCTGCAGTGCGTGCATCGGCGCGGCACCGGGGGCATCGACGGCGGCCAGGGCCTGGGTGACGGCCGTCAGTGGCTCCGCTCCGGTGACGGGGGGCGCCAGCGAGGACTCCAACACCCCAGCCTGTGTGAGCTGGTCGAGGAACTGTCTGGCGTCGGACTCTTCGACGCCAGGCACGTCGGCACACAGGCCTTGGATGAGCTCCGATCGCGTCGCGCCACCGCGGGCCCGTTCGACGGCGCGCTCGAGGTATTCCGATGCCTCCAGGTCCACCAGCGCGTGCTCGCCCCGCTCGTCGCGTCGTGCGTAGCGGAGGCGATCGTAGTGGCGATACAGGCTGGCGTTGGCCCGCGCGGGCAGCCGGTCGCCGAACCCCGGGTCGCGCTAGAGGGGGTGGCACAGCA
>JAHZJA010001481.1 GCA_022601155.1 Deltaproteobacteria bacterium
CAACGACACCAACGACACCAACGCGACCAACGCGACCAACGCGACCAACGCGACCAACGACACCAACGACACCAACGACACCAACGACACCAACGACACCAACGACACCAACGACACCAACGACACCAGCAACAACTGCTCTGACGCGGGCGAAGGCTGCCAGCAAAACGGAGACTGCTGCGGCTTCGATGATGGCGAGGCCAGCTGTGTCGACACGGGCACGGGGTTCGTGTGCGCCGACGCGTGCGAGGTCGACTCCGACTGCGCGAGTGATTGCTGCGCGCCGTTGGAAGGTGGCGGAGGCGCCTGTGCGCCGGCCCAGTTTTGTTGATGGGCCCTCGTCGCGGTCACGACTCAGGGGGCGGCTGCCGAGGCCGTCCCATCGCGCTCCGCGAGGAATCGCTCGATGCTGAGGTCGAGGCGACTGGCGATCAGCCCCATCAGCTGGTCGAAGTCCTGTCGCCCCATCTCGAGTCGCGCCTGCAGCGTACGACGTGTACGCGCCAACAAATCCTGACGCGTCTTGACGATCCGTCGGGCCGCGCTGGAGCGGTGGATGTCGAGCAACGACCCCAGCTCGTCGATCGACAGACCGTGCAGGTAGTGCAGCCGCAGCAGGTTGCGCTGGGCCGGCGTCAGCTCGCCCAACGAGTCGCGGAAGGCCTCGGCGAACTGTTCCCGATACTGCTCCCGCAGTGCACCGAGCTCGGGCCCGGTCGCAGAGGCCTCGATGGCGATCAGCTGCTCGTCGGACACCAACGCCAGGCGGCGATCGACCCGCACCGAGGACAGGGCCTCGCGCACCGCCACCACCCTGACCCAGGTGCCCAGCTCACCCTGGCCGGTGTAGTGGGCGATCTTCGGCACCCCGTCGCCGTCCGCGACCAGCAGCTTGGTCCGAATCCGTTGCTTGATCTCGTCGACGAACGCGGCAGATGCATCGACGCGCGCCACCGCCGAGCCCAAGCCCGCAACATGCTCGCGCTCGAACCGCGACAGCGCTGCATCATCGCCGAGGCGACACGCATACGCCAGGTACAGGTCGGCCGCATGGATCCGCCCCAGCGCGGCGGCCAACCCTCCGTCATCGACTCCCTGTGGCACACACCGCGCCAGCTCGGCCCAAAACCCCGACCGAATCGGCCGACCGTCGGGCCACGCTTCGTCCACGGCGGCGTCGATGTGGTCCAGCCGTTCCCGCACTCGTGCCTGCCGGGCTTCGTCGGGCGCCCCCAGCCAGGCAGCGAGAAACTCACCCAGCGGCGAGGACGACGAGGAAGTTCCCCGGCCGGGCGCGGGCGGCATCGACACGATGGGTATCATAGCCCGCCCCGCGAGGAGCCCCGTGGTCACCCCTGAGCCCGAAACCCCGCTGTCCGACGAGCGTGTCGCCGCGTACCTCCGAGGCGAGCTCAGCCCCACCGATCGTGCTGCGGTGGAGGCCGCGCTCGACGAAGACCCGCAGTGGCTGACCGTCGTCGCTCTGCTCGCGCGGCAAGGCAACGCGACGCCTCCGGTATCCCTGGACACCGAGCCCAGCGACCCCTCGGCGGTCCAACGGATCGAGCGCGAACAGGCGGCCCGACTCCGCCCGGGCGCACGCTTGGGTCGCTACGAGGTCGAGGGCGCGCTGGGCCGCGGCGGGATGGGCATGATCTACGCCGCTCGGGATCCTCGCTTGCACCGCCGGGTCGCCCTCAAGCTGCTGCGAGGCACCGACGAGCGCGGCCAGGCGCGGCTGCTGCGGGAGGCCCGGGCGCTGGCCCGGCTCAGCGATCGACACGTGATCACCATCCACGATGTCGGCACCGTGGACGGCCGCGTGTTCCTGGCGATGGAGCTGCTCGAAGGCCAGACCCTACGGGCGTGGCGTGCCGCGAAGGCCCGCCACTGGCGCGAGGTCCTCGGTGTGTTCGTCGACGCTGGCCGCGGTCTTCAGGCCGCCCATGCCGCCAACTTGGTTCACCGCGACGTCAAACCAACCAACGTCATGCTCACGACCGACGGCCGGGTCGTGGTGCTCGACTTTGGGCTGGCCCACGGCGTGGACGATGGTGGCACCGACCACGGACAGTCGGGCCCTCCCCCACTCGCGGAGACCGACATGACCCTGACCCGGACCGGTCAGCGGCTGGGCACGCCCGCGTACATGGCCCCCGAGCAGCAGCGTGGCGAGCCGTGTGGGCCCCAGACCGATCAGTTCGGATTTTGCGTCGCGCTGTTCGAGTCGTTGCACGGCCGACTCCCGTTGGTTTCGGCGTATCCAGAGCAGAACGCAGGGCACGCGCCCGCGACCGGTCGAATTCCACGCGCCCTCCACCGCTTGCTCGCGCGCGGGTTGTCGGCCAACCCCGACGATCGCCACCCCTCGATGCGCGAGCTGGTGGACCAGCTTCAGGGGCTCGCCCGCCCCCGACGACGCTGGGCCATGCTCGCGGTGGTTACAGGCCTGGGCGGCGCGGGGCTGGCCTGGAGCCTGGCCGATCAGCCCGGGCCGCAACCGTGCGACGGCTCGGCACAACAGCTCGAGCCGACGTGGAACGCCGCGCGCGCGCAGGCGGTCGGCGATGCCCTGGGCCGCATCAACCTGCCGTGGAGTGACGGCGTGCGTGACTCCGTGGACGAGCGACTGCGTGACTACGGCGACGCTTGGCTCACCGAGCACGAGGCCGCGTGTGTCGCCACGCGCGTACACGGCGTCGAGTCCGAGGACACCCTCGAGCGCCGTATGTTGTGCCTCGACCGTCGGCGCCGTGCTCTGGGTGCTCTGGTCGACGTGCTCGCCGAGGCCGATGTCGAGGTCGCCACTCAAGCCGTTCAGGCGGTCGATGGACTGCCATCGCTGGCCGGATGCCGCGACGTGGAGGCCCTGCGAGCCCCGGTACCGCTGCCCGACGCCGACCACGACCGCGACCGCGCCGCGACCATCTTCGACCAGCTCGGCCGCGTCGAGGCACTGCGGCTGTCCAAGCGCTACGACGACGCGCATGCGCTGGCGCTGGAAGCGGTGACGGAGGCCGAAGCGTTGGGGCACGCCCCGACCGAGGCCGACGCTCGGCTCTCGGCCGGCTGGGTCGCGCGTGACCGAGGAGATTTCGACGCGTCGGAGGCCCAGCTGCGCGCGGCGCTGCATGCCGCCGAGGTCGGGCGGCACGACGAGGCGGTCGCGTTGGCGTGGAACCGACTGTCGTGGATCGTGGGCTACAAGCTCGCGCGCTACGACGAAGGCAGAAAGATGTCCGGACACGCCGAGGCTTGGGGGCAGAGACTCAGCCGCGCCGTCGTCCACGAGATCTCACGGCTGCGC
Source organism: Deltaproteobacteria bacterium (assembly GCA_022601155.1). Taxonomy (GTDB): domain Bacteria; phylum Myxococcota_A; class Polyangia; order Nannocystales; family Nannocystaceae; genus Paraliomyxa. Next base: position 3,308 of record JAHZJA010001481.1, read on the forward strand.
ACGCTGGGCTGGATCGAGCACGATGCGGGCAACGCCGCGCTCGCCCTGGAGCGCTTCGAGGCCGCGCTCGCCCTGACCGAGCGCCTCCCCGAGGACGACCCCGTCAGCCCACAAGAGCTGGCGCTGGTCCTCAATGGCCTGGGTGCCGCGGCGCTGGGCGCCGCCGATCTTCCCCGTGCCGCCGACAGCTTTCAGCGCGCCAGCGCCCTGCTGGAGGAGCAACTGGGGACAGACCATCCCGACGTGGCGCGGGTTCGCAACAACCTGGCGTCACTGCTGCGAGGCCAGGGCAGAGCCGACGAAGCGCGGCGGCTGTTGATCCACAACATCGAGGTATTCGAAGGCACCCTCGGTCGCGAGCACGCCTTGGTCGGTCAGACCTCGATCAACCTCGGGGTGACCGAGCTCGATCTGGGGCTTCACCTCGACGCCGAGCGGCACGCCAACCGGGGCATCGAGGTGTTGACCGCCGCACACGGCCCCGACCACCCCATGGTGGCCAAGGCCCGCACCATCCGCGGTGACGCTCGGGTTCAGCTGCACCGACCGCTCGAAGCGATCGTCGACTTCGAGGCTGCGCTGGCGATCGAGCGCGAGACCCTGGGTCCCGAGCATCCCAGCGTGGGCATCATCGAGTCGAACCTCGGTGGGGCCTACTACGACATGGAACAGCACGAGCAAGCAGCCGAGCACCAGATTCGCTCACTCGAGATCCTCGAAGCGGGGCTCGGCGCCGATCACCCCAACGTGGCGTTCGTGTTGGTCAGCCTGGGGCTCACCCGGCGGGCACAGGGTCGCCCCGACGAGGCGTTGGAGCTGTTTCGCCGCGCGGAGAGTCAGGCCGACGCCACCCTCCGACCCAACGCCCTCACGCGGATCGGTGAGACGCTGCTCCGCCAGGGCCATGCCACCGCCGCCCTGCCTCCCCTCGAGCAGGCCCACCTGCTCCACGCCGAGCTCGAGGCCGACCCCGGGTTCGCGGGTGACACCCGCTTCGCCCTGGCCCAGGCTCGCTGGGAAGTCGGCCAAGATCGCAAGTCTGCGCGGCAGCTGGCCCACGATGCGATCGAGGCCTACGAGGTCGGAGGCGACGACGACAACATCGCCGAGGTGCGAGCGTGGCTCCGCACCCACGGCGACGATTGACCCCACGGTACGGGGTCGATGCCGCCCACCACCGGGTGCGAACGGCTCGACCACCGCTTGGGGTGCACTCTGGGGCGACCGTCCGGCAGGCGCGTCCAACGACCGCCTCGGCGACGTCAGTAGATCCGAATCACCTGCGAAGACTGAGCGCTGACAGTCCCTACGTTGGGTAGCTTGCTGAAGCTCGCGTGGTCAATGTCGCGCGGGCCCGACCACGCACGCGGGATCCGGTTCCCCACGCCGTCGACCACGGGCGCCCCGCATGTCCCGTGCGTCTGCCAGAAGGTAGGGGCTCCATTGCAGTAGGGCACGTCCCGCTTCCACTGGCTCGAGAACCCCGACCCGTCACCCTGGTTGCTGTCGTGCCAGAAGTTCTGGCGAAGCTGACCGTCGAAGATGAATGCGGTACCCGCCGAGAGCCCCCAGTTGGGCGAAGGGTAGTTGCCGTCGCGGCCCCCGGGGCTGTTGCCATTGTAGCTCAGCGGCAACCAGGTCAATGCGTTCCAGTCGCTGGGAAACTCGACCTCACCATCGGCGTCGCGAATGGGCACCGTCGTCGATCCACCCACGTGCTGGCCCCAATAGACGAACTTCAGGCATTGGCTCGTCGTGCGTCCGCCCGAGTCCTTGGGGCAGCTGGCGGTGCGGTTGACCGGATAGGTAATCAGCGCGCGCATGTCGACCATGTTCAGCGGAAACCCGGACAGGCTCAGCTCGTTGGTCGACACTCCGCCATCGAGGTGCCGCCGCTCGTGGATGAGCGCATTCCCACGCGCGTAGACATAGTTGGCGAACGGCATGCTGAAGCCGAGATTGATCGCGCCCTTGGATGTCCAGCCGGAGAACGCCCGGACCGTGCCCGATCCCCCCTGCGGCGAGTAGGGCGTCCACGCCGTGGCCTGCGCGAACACGGGAGCCGATGCACCCTCCACGATCGGCGCCGTCCGTACCCAGGCCGACTCCCCGTCGAAGGTATGCTGCTCGACGATCTCGTCGGGGCGTTCGAACACCAACGAGGTCGATAGCTGGCAGCCCGGATCGGTGATGGGCTCGCCCGGTGGATTTTCGTTGCCCCCAGCGCCAATCGCTCCCCCTTCGACCACGATGAACATGCCGCTGCTGTCGATGGTGAACTCGTCCGAGACGTTGCTGGGAAGCCGGTAGATGCCGTTGGTCGATCCTCCCACGATCCGCTCGAGGTGGAAGGTCCCACCTTCGTGCACCACGTATACGGACGAGATGATCACATCCGGATCGGGCGTCTCACTCACAACCCCGACCGTCGATAGCTCCATGACGGGGTTGGCAGCCGTATCGAGCTGTGCGGTGTAGGTGACGTCGACCCGCCAGTCCAAGCGCCGACCGCTGAGGCAGTTGCCGCCGAGGCTCTCGTGCACATTGGTGACCAAGGCGGGCTCCGGGCCCTGGTGCAGGCCAGTCACGAAACGAACCTTCTGGTTGGGATTGACGGCGACGGCCCGCCCATCCTCCTCGTCAGCGTCGGCACCCAGCCTCGATGCGGGGTCGTCGTCACAACCGAGTGTGAGCAGGGAAAGCGCGACCACAGCGGTAGCTGCGGCGAGGGAATTCAGAGCGAAAGTCTTCATGTACGGGGAGCGTCGGGACCCCCCTCCATTTCGATCACTCTTTTTGCGAGCGCGGGGGGCGACGCCCGCCCACGAACCCACGGTGACGCGGGCGTACGTCAGCCCACGTCGGTCGTGTCTCGCGTTCGAGCTTTCAGCCGCGGTGATGGAGCGCGACCCAGTCTGCCGCCCGCTCGCTCAGCCCGCGGGCTCGCGAAACACCCAGACGTCTTCGCGTCGCTCCACCTTGTGGCCGTCGCGAACCAAGATGGTGATCCGGTTGCCACCGGGCTCCAGCGGGACCTCCGACTCGAACGACAGCAGCTGGGCCTGGACTCCCGAGTTGTGGGGGTTGGCGACGTAGTCGACCTTGGTGTCGATCTGCGATGCCCCGGGGGGCCGCACCAGCACGGCGAGATCACGCACCCGGCGGGGGTGCGTCGCCGTGCCGCGAAGCGTCACCGTGGCGTCCTTGACCACCCGCGGCACGCTCTCGACGGTGAGCCCGGGCGGCTGCACCATCGCCGTGCTCTGCTGCTTGCCCAGCGGATGCTTGGCGGGCTTGGTGCCCGGCCGCGGCGAGGCCTCTCCCAAGTCGGCGGGCACGAACATCCGGCGCCCCTGCGTCGGTAGCTCCACCACTCTCCACCCCCCGACCGTGCCCACCGTGGGCACTCGTGCTCCAGGCGGCAGCTCCAGCACGACCGGAGCCGATGCATGCGCGCCGTTGTACACACGCAGTGGCTCCTCACCGGTCACCCGCACGGTGCTTCGCTCCGCCTCGAGCGTCTCCACCTTGGGGAGCACGCGCAACGGCAGCTCGTCACGGGCACGCGCCCGCACCTGCGCATCACCGATCACCAGCTCCACCTCGAACGGCTGGCTGGGGTCCGCATCCTCGTTGACGGTGATCCCAAACGCAGCGCTGCGGGACTCCCCCGGGCGTAGCTCGCCCAGGGTCACCGCTCCTTCTTCGAGCAAGCCCTGCTGCGCGCTGTGATTGCGCAAGATGCCACGAACATCGGGGCTGACCCCCGGGCCCTCGTTGCGCGCCACCAGGGCCAGCAGCACCCGCTCGCCTGGCTGCAACATGCCGTCGCCGTTGCCCGCCACCGCGAACTCGGGCTGCCCGGCGATGGGGGGCGCCTCGGGCCGGGAGGGAGCCTTGGCTACCAGCGCCGGGTCGTCGACGATCCACCAGTCGTAGGCCAGCGACGGTCGGTCCGCGCCATCCACGTCGAAGCGCACCTCCGCCCTCACCTCCGGCGTGTCGTCGGGCTCGCCCACGTGGAGATCCAGCGCGAAGACATCGGTGAAATCGCTGTGCCACGGCATCACATGGAGCTGGAGCTCCCGCACCGCGGTCTCCCCCGGGTCGACCTTGCCTACCAACATCTCGATGCCGTCCAGCTCGTCGTGAACACAGTCGGTGATGCCGTGCACGCGCTCGGCCGGGGCCTTGCCCCGATTGGTCACCTCCACGCGCACCACGAACGGCTCGCCTGCCTCCACCGGACCCTTGCCCACCAGCGAGGTGGTCACGGCCAGGTCGTACTTGGGCTCGTCGGGACCCTTGCCCCAGTCGACGCCGTCCTTGCCCAGCGCCTTGCCGATGCGTTCGTCCTCGTCGGCCGACAGCGTTCGCACCACTTCGGCCAGCTGCAACGAGCGCTGCTCGTTGTCGGCCGAGCCCGCCAGCCCCAGCGCCACTTCCCGCGCGATGCGAATCTCCGGATCGCGAAGGCGGTCCGCCGCCGTCGAGTCAGCGGCGTCCGCGAGCGCCTTGGGAACCTCGGGCGCCCACAGGTACCGCAGCTGCGCGGGCGCGACATAGTCGTCCGGTAGCGCCGGACGATGCTTGGCCGAGGGAAGGTGGGCCGTACGCGAGCGCTCGCGCTGCCGCTCGAACCGCTCCTCGTCGTAGTAGCGACCAATCCCCGGAATCGAGGACAGCTCGACGGGGAGCAGCTCGACATCCGGCAACACCCCCAGGCTCTGGATGCTGCGGTCTCCCGCCACCAGGTACTCGGCCACGGTCATCTTGAGCGCCAGCTCGCGTCCGTAGGGCGCCGCGGGTTTGACCATCTGGACCGTGCCCTTGCCGAAGCTCGAGCGGCCCAACACGACCCCGCGCCCCAGCTCTTTGAGCCCGCCGCTGACGATCTCTGCCGCGCTCGCCGAGTCTTCGTCGACCAGCACCACCACCGGCACGCGATTGCCCAGGGCGACCGCGTCGGTGGCCTCCTCGACCTCGCGGCCGATCGCGCTGCGCACGATCACCAGCTCGCCCGCCGTCACCAGCTTGTCGACCACCGCCGTCGCCTGGGTCAGCAGTCCCCCCGAGTTGCCACGGAGATCGAGCACCACGGCCTTGGTGCCTTCCTTCCCCGCCGCCATCTCGGTGAGCGCCTGCTCGACCTTGTCTCCCGTGTTCTCCTGGAACGTGGAGATGCTGATGTAGGCGACGTCGCCCGGCAGCCGCGTGCTCTCCACACTGTCGATCCGGATCGTGTCGCGCACGATCTCGACGGTGAGCGTCGACTTGCCCCGCTGCAGGGTCACGAGCACCGGCTCGCCGATGGGGCCCCGCAGCAGACTCTGTGCCTCGTCGGCTGGCATGTTCACGGTCGCCGCACCGTCGATGGTGAGCATCACATCGCCGTTGAGGACCCCGGCCTTCTCGGCCGGCATGCCGGGCAGCACCCGCACCACTGTGATGCGTCGATCTTCGGCCCGGATCTGTGCACCGATTCCGCCAAAGCTCCCCCGGGTTCGCACGCCCAGGTCGTTGTGCTCCTCGGGCGACAGCAACACGGTGTGGGGATCGAGCGGAGCGAACATCCCGTTGATCGCCGTGTACTCGAGCTCGTGCAGCGGCTCGGGGTCGAGCGCCAGCACGTCCTGCGTGAACATCAGGATCTCTTCGAGCCGGTCTGCCGCCATGTTGAGCGACACCACATCGGTCAGGCTGAACGTCGCCGTCCGCGAGCGAACCGTCACCTTCAGCAGGTCGCCCGTCTCATCGAGCTCCGCGAAGAACTCGGGTGTGTACAGCCCCAGAAAATGCATCGCCGACAGCAGCTGCCCCCGCGGGTCGAAGCGGCTGGTGTCGAAGTACTCCTGCTCGACGCGGTGGACCGACCACACCAACAGGGGAAACGCGCGCGACTCCAGGTCCGCGAGTCGGTCTTCGACCTCCTGCTCGGGCTCCGTGGTCCCGGACTTCGCGGGCGGGGAATGTGGGGACTGCGCTGGTGCGTCCGTACATCCGACACCCAGAAGCGACAGCAGCAGCAGGCGGCGGACGAGCATGTCCGCGAAGCATAGCCGTCGTGCGGATCTGTCGCGTCCGCCACCCCCGCGCCGCATTGAATCTATTCTTTGTGGCTGCATCGATTTTTTTCGTAGCAATTCGGGCAGTGCGCGATCGCCAACGCGCTGATCTTTGTCGATCCCTGCAGTGGCACGCGATTCGCTTACGGTTCGGACGCAGTGACGGCGACCCTCCGCTTCGTCCCCTTCGTGCTGGCCATGGCCCTGCTGCCTGGCTGCGTCGACGCCCCGATCACCCCCGATCAGCTCGAGGCTGACGGCCAGCTTCGTTCGGGTGCCCTCGAGCAGTCCGCGTTCTCCGCACGCGAGACCACAACGCCCCAGCGTGCGGCCCAGATCTCTGCCGTCCTCGCGGCAGAAGCCGAGGGACCCCTCGAGGACGCCAAGCGCTTCCCGGCCGACGTGGGTCAGGTCAACCTCCACCTCCGTGCCGACGGCCTCGATGGCGCACGCCCGGTGGTGTTTCGGTGGACCCACCGGGGCGATGCGGCCCTGATGAACGGCACCCTCGCCTCTGGCGATACGCTGTCATTGGCCACCAGCTTTCCAATCGACCCCGAGCGCACCGGCCCCTGGACGGTCGAGATCCTCGGGGCACCCTCCGATTCCGGCGAGAAGCCGGTCGTGCTCTTCGAGCGCGAGTTCGAGATTTTCGTTCCGTCGCGTTGACGACTCCGAGTCGTCGAACCGTTGTAACGTCCGCGGTGTGGGGCCGCGGGCGTTCTTTTTTGCGCCCGCCGTAAGAATCGAGGCCACAGGGCCGAAGCCGCGATGCGCAATAGCCTCCGATCCAGCTGGATCTCCGCCGGGCGGGCCGCGTACCCTTGCCGCGGCATGACCGACCCGAGCCCATCGTCCGGGGGCATGAGCCCCGAAGTGATCGAGGTCTTCGCACGGGGCCTGTTCCACCTGGCCAACGTCGACGGCATCGACGACCGCGAGGCGAACCTGCTGCGTGAGTTCCTCCAGGAGACCGGCAGCGACATCACCTACGAGTCGCTGGCCGACTCGAGCTTCTCCGCGATGGAGGCGGCCATGGTGCTGGAGACCTCGCACATCCGCCGTATCTTCGTGAAGGCCGCGATCGCCATGGTCAAGGCCGACGGCGTCTACAGCGACGCCGAGCGCCAAGCCGTGGGCGAGCTCGCCGACGCCTTCGCCATGAGTAACGCCGAATTCGGCGAATTGGAGCAAGAGGCCGGCCGCCTCGATCTCCAGCAATCCTAGGTACCGGAATACCCAACCCCGCCAACCGGTACACCCGCCACCCGGGAAAGAGGACACGACGCCATGGGAATCATGAGCTTCATCAAGTCTCAGCTCATCGACATCATCGAGTGGAAGGACGACACCAACTACACCCTGGTGTGGCGGTTCCCCGATGAGGACAACGAGATCAAGAACGGGGCCAAGCTCATCTGCCGTGAAGGCCAAGCTTGCGTCCTGGTCAACGAGGGCAAGGCGGCCGACATCTTCGGCCCCGGCACCCACACCCTCTCCACACAGAACGTCCCCATTCTGTCCACGCTGCGTGGCTGGAAGTACGGCTTCGAGAGCCCGTTCAAGGTCGAGGTCTACTTCATCAACCTGCGGCAGTACCTCGACCAGAAGTGGGGTACCGCCAATCCCGTGCTCGTGCGCGACCCCGAGTTCGCGGTCGGCAACCGTCCTGGCCGGGTCCGCATCCGCGCCTACGGCTCCTACAACTTCAAGATCACCGACCCCAAGGTGTTCTTCGACGAGATCGTCGGCACCCAGGGCTTCGTGTCCACCGACGACATCGAGGGCTACCTGCGCCGCCGCATGGTGTCTTCGTTCTCGCAGGCCGCGGGCAAGAGCGAGCTCTCGGTCGCCGACATGGCGGGCCACTACGACGTGCTCGCCAACGCCGTCAAAGAGGGCATCGACGAAGATTTCAAGAAGGTCGGCCTGAGCCTCACCTCCTTCATCGTCGAGAACATCTCTCTGCCTCCCGAGGTGGAGAAGGCCCTCGATGCCGCAGCCGCTCAGTCAGCCCGTGGTGTCGACAACACCCTCGCCTGGGAAGGCATGCAAGCCGTCCGCGACGCCGCCAAACAGCCCGGTGGAGGTGGTGGTGTCATGGGGGCCGACATGGGCCTGGGCATGGGCATGGGCATGGGCAACATGATGGGCAACGTCATGGGCGGCGCGATGATGCCGCAGCAGGGCTACCCGCCCCAGCAAGGCTACCCGCCCCAGCAAGGCTACCCGCCCCAGCCGGGCTATCCCCCGCAGCAAGGCTACCCGCCCCAGCAAGGCTACCCGCCTCAGCAAGGCTATCCGCCCCAGCAAGGCTACCCGCCCCAGCCGGGCCACCCCCCGCAAGGACAAGCGCCCCAGGGCCATGCGCCACCACCTCCAGGCGCTCCGGCTGCTGCTGCCGCGGCCCCGGCTCCAACTGCCGGGACACTCGAAGACAAGCTGATGAAGCTCAAGGCCGCCTTCGAGGCCGAGCTCATCACCGAGGACGAGTACAAGTCCAAGCGCGCCAACCTGCTCGCCAACTTCTAGGCCGAGCCTGGCCGCCGCGGCCCCGCGAGCCGCCCGTCGCCATCGACGGGCGGCTCGTCGCGTTTAACCACGCCCTCCTCGCGGCTGGGGACGGACCCTGTTCATCCCTCGCGCCACCGACGAGTCGCTCCCCTCGAACCTCTGCGCTGCGAACCTTCCCTCATCAATCGTCCGCCACCATCGACGCGCTGGCTCGTCGCCTTTCCTCAACGCCCTCGCGCGCTGGGGACGGGCCCTGTTCCTCCCTCCCCATCGACGACTCGCTCCCCTCGAACCTCTACGATTGCGGACTTCCCTCATCAATCGTCCGCCACCACCGACGCGCCGGCTCGTCGCGTCGCGAACGCTTCCCACGCAGTCGGCGGCAGACCAGGGTTGAGAGCGGGGCAAC
>JAHZJA010001482.1 GCA_022601155.1 Deltaproteobacteria bacterium
TGCCCACGCCGGGACCGATTCGCCCCTGAACAAGGTGGCAGGTCTGGGATTCCATGGCACGGTCGACGAAACCGGGCTCGCGGAGATCGAGCAGATCTTTGCGCACCGCGGTACCCCGGTTCAAGTCGAACTTTCCACGCTCGCTGATCCCGAGATTGGGCGGATGCTCACTCGGCGGGGCTATCTGCTACAGGGGTTCGAGCACGTCCTGGGGCTCCAATTATCGGGTGTAGACCCCCCTACGACCCAGAATTCTGGCCTGGAGATCGCCCAGAGCTCCTTGACCCAGCTCGACGTCTGGCTCGATACCATCGTCTCTGGATTCGCCGCGCCCGACGGCCAGGGCGTCGCGACCCACGAGGAATTCCCCCGTGATGCCCTCGAGCGCGTGATGGCCGATATGGCCGTGGCGGACGGGTCCATCCGGTTCATCGCCCGACGCGGAGATGCGGTTGCAGGCGGGGCCACGCTGCGAATTCACGACGGGACGGCGCAGCTGTGCGGGGCCGCGACCCTGCCTGCGCACCGCCGCCAGGGCGTCCAGACCGCCTTGCTCACCGCTCGGCTCGCCCATGCGGCGGCCGCTGGATGCGATCTGGCGGTCGTGACGACCTTACCGGGCAGTCAGTCACATCACAATGTGCAACGGCGAGGCTTTTCTCTACTCTACGCCCGCGCCATGCTCCTCAAGACCCAGGGCAACTGATGTTTCGTCCCTGGCCCCTTGCCCGAGGAACGACCCTGCCCGATCATCGCCAGGGGACCAGTCCGGAAGGCCAACCAAGGCCACCGGACGGCGTCGTTCGAAGCCGGAAGGAATCGCTCGTGCCCGTCGAATCTCGAACAACAGCTCTGCTCCGCGCCATGCTCCCACTCGGGTTGGTTGCGGCCGTGCCGTTGGCCACCGCGACCATGCTCGTGCCGTCGACGGCCGAGGCGGCCAACGAGGGCACCATCAGTGGTGTTCTCACCCATGGAAAGACCAAGGAGCGCATATCCGGCGCACTGGTCGTCTTGCAGTGCTCGTGCCTGCAAGGTCCACGTGAGACCCAGACCAATGCCAACGGTCTGTATGCCTTCCGCAACTTGCCGCCCGGCACGTACACCGTGCAGGTCTTGGCCGGCCAGGCCGACGTGTCGAAGGTTGCCAACCTGCCGCGTGGCGCGAAGTTCCGCGCCAACTTCACGGTCGACCCGGACGACGAGTTCAAGCGGGTCATTCGTGTCAAGGCGCAGCCGGTCGAGCAAAAGACCTCGGTGGGCCGCACGGTCAGCATGGAGGAGTTCCGGAACATTCCGATCGGGAACTCCACCGGTCGCGACTTCACCCAGGTGGTGGAGTCGTCGGCGACGGCCTCGCGCGACTCCGCTGGCATCACCCTCGCAGGTACGACGGGCGCCGAGTCCAAGTACGTAGTCGAGGGCGCCAACGTCAACAACCCGTCCTTCGGTACGGTCGGCGCTTCGATCGTTCAGGAGTTCATCGAGACGGTCGAGGTCCAGGAGTCTGGATACGACGCCGAGTTCGGTGGCGCCTCGGGTGGTCAGGTCACCGCCCGACGGCTGTCGGGCACGAACACCACACGTGGTGTCGCTCGGTTCACCTACACGCCGCGCCTGGCCAGGCCGCGGTTCATCCTCGCGACCGACAACGCGGTCCGTGCGACGGTGACCCCCGACTTTTTCATGCAGGGCGTCGTCGCGGCGAGCGGTCCGATCATCAAGGACAAGTTGTTCTGGTCGGCAGGTATCTCGGCGACCGGTGGTCGCGAGTCCCTCATCCAGACGTTCCACCACCGCGTCGACAAGGACGGCTCGGGTGGTTACGAGGACTGCCCGTTCGAGAACGGTGCGTTCGACTGCGCCGACGGTGGCGACTACATCGCCTCCGAGCAGTTCGCCGACCAGTCCTTCAAGACCGGCGCCGTCGCGATCGGCTACCAGTTCGGTCTCGACTGGGCGATCAACCCCCGCCACCGCATCCGCGTGACGGTGGGTGGCTCGCCCAACTTCAACCGTCGCTCCTACCGGCGGGCTGCATCCAGCTCGCTCAACCCGGTGCTCACCTCCGATCCTCTGGGTGGCGGCTCGCTCGTCGCCAACGGTGTGGTCAACGAGCACTTTGGCTGGGACCGCGGCAACCAAATCAACACTTCGGTCGGCTACCTCGGTCGTGTCAACGACGACAAGCTCGAGATCGACGCGGTGCTGGCCTACTCCCAGTTCACCAACGAGATCGCGTGGAGGGTGGACAACCCCGGGCTCAAGGACGTCCCCACCACGCAGGAGACCGACACCGAGGGCGAGAACCTGTTCGAGTTCCTCGACCGCGACGGTCGCCTCGACCTGGTTCCCGGCGTCGCCGATGCCTGTAACTCGTCGAGCCTTCCCGGCCTCGCTTGCCCCGTGCGGCAGTGGCTGTCGGGCGGTATCGGTCAGTTCGGTACGGACCGCAACCAGCGGGCAGAGGGCCGCGTGTCCCTCACGCACTTCTTCAACGCCGCTGGCGCTCACCAGGTCAAGTACGGCCTGGCCTTCGAGCACCTGGTCCGCCGCAACATCTCGCAGTACTCCGGCTCCAACGCTGGCGACTTCTATAACAACTGCGCGCAGCAGGGCCTCGGCGGCCAGGCGAACGACGAGGGTGGCGAGTGGTGTTACGACGCCGCGGCCAACCAGTACCAGATCCAGACGATCAACCGGGTCGACAACCATCGGTACATCCGCGTCGACACCGACAACCCCGACCTTCGGTTCACGACCGGCTTCGGTCGTATCCGCAAGGAGCAGGGCGAGCTTCGGGCCATCGCCACGCCGCTCGGTGCTGGCGCCCGCGTACCTCAGTACGACTCGCGCCTGAGCACGCAGAACTACGGCATCTTCCTGCAGGACAAGTGGGCGATCCTGTCCAACCTGTTCGTCTCCGCCGGCGTCCGGTGGGAGCTGCAGGACATGCGCTCCATCCTTGGTGAGCGCGCGCTGCTCATCTGGGACAACGTCGCGCCTCGCGTCGGCGTCGTCTACGACTGGACGGACGAGGGTCGTAGCCGCTTGTTTGCCAGCTACGGTTGGTTCTACCAGCCGCTGCCGGTCCAGCTGAACTCTCGCGTGTTCGGTGGCCTGGTCAACGTGACCCGGACCTATCGCAACGCACAGTGCCAGGGTCAGCAGGTCACCATCGACGGGGTCGCACGGCCTCGCGAGGACAACGGCCAGCCCACCGAGTTCTGCCCGGACTTTGCTCAGGGCACCACGCAGCTCACCGAGGGCGCCGTGGTCCCGCGGCTTCGTGGTCAGTACAACCAGCAGTTCCAGGTCGGCTACGAGCAAGAGGTCATCGAGGACCTGACCCTCGGTGTTCGCTGGCTGCACACCGACCTGGGTCGGGCGGTCGAGGACATCTCGACCAACGGTGGTCTCAACTTCATCATCGCCAACCCTGGCGTCGAGGTTGCCAACGAGGACATCAGCCGTCAGCAGGCCGAGTGTGACCAGCTGGACTCTCAGCTGTCCGGGCTCGACATGGACGACGACTCGCGACCGCAGATCGCTCGTGAGCTCCAGCGCTGCCTGTTCCTGGCCGACGCCTACGGCCGCATCAACGAGCTGTTCGACCGACCGCGGCGTAACTTCGACGCCTTCACCTTCGAGGTGAAAAAGCGCTTCGCTCGCAACTGGACGCTGCTCGGTTCCTACACGTTCAGCCGCCTCATCGGTAACTACGACGGCTTCGTCGACCCGATTACCGGCAACATCAACCTCGGTTCGAGTGTCCAGTACGACATCCCCGAGCTGGTCCGAAACAGCTTCGGCCCGCTCGCGTTCGACACTCCGCACCGGGTCAAGCTCGACGGGTTCTACTCGTTCGACCTTCGCGAGGCCGGCCGGCTGACGCTGGGCACCAGCTTCCGGTTCACCTCGGGTTATCCGATCTCGCTGCGAGGCGGCCACAACCTCTACGGTGTCGGTACCGTCTACGTGGTGCCGCGTGGTGCGGGTGGCCGGGTCGAGCCCAACTATCAGTGGAACGCCAGCGTCAGCTACGCGTACCCGCTGCCGGGCGACCTCGAGCTCGAAGCCGCGGTCCGGCTCATCAACCTGACCAACTCCCGCGCCATCATTCGGGTGGACGAGATCTATTCGTTCCAGAACACCCGGGCCGTCGCGGGCGGTGACCTCAGCGACCTCAAGCACACCAAGATCCAGAACGCGGGCAACCCGACGGAGTTCTTCCAGCGGGTGGTGCTCTCGCCGCAGGGCAACTTCGGTGTGGAGACCTCGTTCCAGACGCCGCTGGCGGCCTCGTTCGAGCTTCAGCTGCGGTTCTAGAGTCGGGGCCCCTCGGGGAAACGGCTGCATCGACGCCTGCGACCTTCGGGTCGCGGGCGTTGCTGCGTTGGGGAACTGTGTTTCGGGGCGGACCCAGGATGAAGCGGCACGCCGAGGAGGCGAGGAAAGTCTCCGGCTGTAAAGGACAGCCCTACGGAATCTGGGCCCGGAATCCCCCTGCAACTTCGGTACGCTCGACGACATGGATCGGTCGTTCCCAGTGGTCGCGATGCTCGTCGCCGGTGTGGCGAGCGGGTGCACCAAGCTCAACGCGGAGTACGCCGAGACCGAGGTCAGCGGGGACACGGGAGGCAACGCCACGGATGTACCGACAATCACGTCCATGACGGGGTCGACGAGCGCCACCACGTCTCCCGGTACGACGGTGGCGGGGGGGACCTCGGGCTCCTCGGGGGTGCTCGATACCGGGTCGAGCAGCGCCGGGGCTGAATCCGCAGATGGCGGGACCGGTCAGCCCAGCCCCATTGCGATGTGCTGCGCCTTCGGTGGAGACGCATGCATCGGCTTGGTCGACGATACGTGCGTCTGTGGCGAGGAACCCCAGTGCTGTGGGAGCTACGATCTGGTGTGCCTGTGGCCCGCCATCGATCCTTGCGGCCTGCCGTGCCCGACCAACTGCTGCTTCCCCCACCCCGAGCCAGGGTGCGCCGATCCGGAGGTCACCGACGCGGTCTGCTTCAGCCCCAACGGCGATCCTTCGTGCTGCAACGTCTCGTGGACCGAGTCGTGCGCGTTCGATGCCGTCAATGAGCATGGTGCCTGTGGCGCCCCGCAGTCCTGCTGCTCGGCTCAGGGCAACCCGGGCTGTGACGACCCCTTCGTCGTGGCGGCCGTCTGCGCCATCGACTCGTTTTGTTGCATCGTCCAGTGGGATGAGAGCTGCGTCGACCGGGCGGCGACGCTGGGGCTGTGCTGACTTGGGGCAGCAGCCCCGGCCGCGGCGCTCGTCCGGGTGTCCGGGTATGGGGACCGTCCACCGGGGGGGGGGGGACCGGGCAAGGCCGGGGCGCGCGCACGTGGGACGTGCCGGGCTGAGGCCTCAAAAGACGTCGACGTCGCCGAAATCGGACAGCCGCCACACCCGAGAGGTCGCCTCCGGATAGCCGGTCATCGATCCCGAGTTGTTGCCCCAGCAGCGCACCGCGGATGAGTCGAGGATGGCGCAGTTGTGGCCATGGCCCGCCACGAGGGTACGTACCGGAGCCCCGACTCGTGCCACCGCGCCGGGCTCTTCGGCGCGAAGATCATCCTCGAGGCCCAGGGCGACGCCGGCACCCCAACATCGCACACTGCCGCTGTCGAGCAGCGCGCAGGTGTGGGTGCGGCCCGTCTCCACTCCGATCGCCACCCCGATGAGGTCGACATCGCCGATCTCCTCGGGAGTCTTGCGATCGCCCCGCGACTCGGTGTCGCCGTAGCCGAGCTGTCCGCTGGTGTTGTGCCCCCAGCACCGCACCGTGCCGCCTTCGAGCGCCGCACAGGTGAAGTTGCCGTAGGCGTCGATGTCGATGGCGGTGCCGCCCAGCGCGATGTTCCCGATGCTGTCGATCGGCTCGTCGTCGCCGATGTCATCGGGCTCACCGGTGCCCAGCTGGCCCTCCTCTTGGCGGCCCCAGCACTTGACCGCGCCCGAGGCCAGTCGTGCGCAGGTGTGACTCTCGCCCGCCACCACCTGCACCGCGGCCTCCGGTAGCGGCACGGTGGTGATCACGTCCATGTCGTCGTCGCCGATGCGATCGGTGTTGCCCAGGCCGAGCTGCCCGCTGGAGTTGTTGCCCCAGCATGCGATGGTGCCGTCCTCGAACAGAGCACAGGTGTGCGCGCTGCTGGCAGCGAGGCTCTGCACGGGTCCGGGCAGCGGTACGTCCCCGGCACTGGCGGGCGTCTCGTCGTCGCCGATGCTGTCGTTGTGGCCATAGCCGAGCTGCCCGGCACTGTTGTCGCCCCAGCAGCGTACTTCTCCGCCGGCCCGCAGCGCGCAGGTGTGGTCGTAGCCAGCGACCAGCGCGACCACGTCGGGTGCCACTTCGACCGGGTCCCAGTCCGAGGGCGGCTCGTTGTCGCCGATGTGCTCGTCGTAGCCGGGCTGGCCCAGTCGCCCTTCGCCGGGTGCTCCCCAGCAGCGGACCACGCTGCTGGCCGACACCGCACAGGTATGCGCCTCGCCAGCTGCCACCGAGACCACCGCGGCCGGGCCCGGCATGCAGGCGGCGGTGCAGCTGTCGGTCTCGTCGTCGTCGCCGTCGTCACACAGCTCGCCGTTGTTGGCGACCGCATCGCCGCACGTCGGAAGCTGGCACTCGTTGGTGCAGTCGTCGCGGGGGTCGTCGTTGTCGTCGTCGCAAGCCTCGTCTTGCTGCAGCACTCCGTCGCCACACACCCCGAGCTCGCCCCCGCCCATGGTGTCGCGCACGATCCCGTCGTCGCCACAGCCGTGGGTCGTCAGCGGCACCACGGCAACCACGCCGAAGATCCAACCCAGGGTGCGACGGCGGCGTGCGACGGTCATGGCGCCAAGTGTTCCGTGGGGCCCCGCGCGAGCGCAAGCGGGCAACTGGAGTCAAGCATGCGGGCTTGGTCACAACCTGCGGTAGGGTCGCCAGCCATGGAGGCTCCAGGCGGCAGCGACCCAGACGCGATCGTGATCGGATCGGGGCCCAACGGCCTCGTGGCGGCCTGCGTGCTCGCACGGGCGGGTTTGTCGACCCTGGTGCTCGAAGCGAATCCCGACAGAGCCGGTGGCGCGGTGGGCTCCGTGCAGAGCACCCGGCCCGGATTCGTGCACGATGTGGGCGCAGCGTTCTTTCCCTGGGGCACGCTCAGCCCTGCGTTTCGCGACCTCGACCTGGGCCGCCACGGCCTGCGCTGGTGCAGCGCCGAGCTGGAGAGCTGCCATCCCGCCCCCGACGGCAGCTACGCCTGTATCTCTCGCGATCACGACGTATCGGCGCGCAACTTTGGGAGCGATGCCGATGGCGAGACCTGGCGCCAGGTGGCGCAGTGGTACGCCCGCATCGAGCCGCATCTGCTCCCGATGCTGATGGAGCCGTTCCCGGCGATCAAGCCCGTGCTGCGGCTGCTGCCGGTTCATCTGCTCAAGATCGCGAGCGTGTTCCTGTCGCGAGGCGGGGGCCTGGCCCGGCGGTGGTTCCACAGCGAGGCCGCGCGCCGGGTGCTGCCGGGGCTGGCTCTGCACGTCGATGTGGGCCCCGACGATTGGTTTGGGGCGGCGCTCGGTTTCATGCTCGGGATGACCGCCACCACTGGGGGCTACGTGGTGCCCGAGGGCGGGGCGCAGTCGATCTCCGATGCCCTGGTGCGTCTGCTCGAGCACCACGGCGGTCGGGTGATGCTGGGCGCGCGTGTCGACGACGTCATCGTCCGCGATGGGCGTGCGTGCGCGGTCCGGCTGCAAGACGGGCAGGAGATCGCCGCTGGCAAGGCTGTCCTGGCCAATACCGACGTGGGTGCGTTGCTGCTGCGGATGGTCGATCGCGAGTACATCCCCGGCCGGCTCGTCGAGTTCACCGAGCGCTACCCTCGGGGCTGGGGCACCTTCAAGATGGACTGGGCCCTCGACGAGCCCGTGCCCTGGGCCGTGGAGCCCGCCCGCCGCAGTGCGGTGGTCCACGCGGGTGACAGTCTCGACGACCTGAGTCGGTTCACCCGCCAGGTTCGCGGCGGGGACCTGCCTGACAATCCCTACCTGGTGATCGGCCAGCAGAGCCTGGCCGATCCGACCCGGGCCCCCGAAGGTCAGCACACGCTGTGGGCGTACTCGCGGGTGCCGCCGCAGCTTGGTGACGGCGGCTGGGAAGCGCACGCGCAGCGCTTCGCCGATGTGGTGGAGCAGCGCATCGAAGGCCTCGCGCCCGGGTTCGGCAAGACGATCCTCGATCGCGCCGTGGTGGCTCCGCCCGATCTCCAGGCGATGGACGCCAACCTGGTGGGTGGCGATCTGGGCGGAGGCTCGAACGCGTGGCATCGGCAGCTGCTGTTCCGCCCCATGTTTCCGTACTTTCGCTATCGGATGCCCGTGGAGCGGCTGTACCTGTGCTCGAGCTATGCACATCCGGGCGCGGGGGTGCACGGGATGTGTGGGTACAACGCAGCACGGACGGTGCTCCGGGACGTGTGAACGCCATGACCTTCGACCTCCTTCCCGCGATGGACGACTACGAAGCGTGCAGGCGCGACGTTCGGCTGGAGATCCCCGACGACTTCAACTTCGCGTGGGATGTCGTGGGACAGCACGCTCGGCAGCGCGGCGATGACGTTGCGTTCATCGCAGTGCCCACCGACGGGCCGCCGCGCCCGGTCACGTTCGGGGCCTTCGATGACGCCGCCGCACGCGTGGCGCGAGGCTTGCTGAGGCTGGGGCTGAACCCGGGCGACCGCGTGTTGTCGATGATCCCGAGGATCCCGGCCTTCTATGAGGCGATGATCGGCGCGATGAAGGTCGGTGTCGTCTCGATGCCGGGCACCAATCTGCTGACCTCCAACGACATCGCCTATCGGCTGCGGGCTTCGGGGGCCAAGGCCGTGATCGTGACGGCGGAGCACGCCGACAAGGTCGACGCGATCCGAGCCCAGTGCCCCTCGCTGGAGCTGTCGATCCTCATCGGTGCCGATCGGCCCGGCTGGACTCGGTTCGAGACCCTCCTGGCTACCGCCGAGCCGCTCGAGCGCTCCGAGGCTCCGGTCACCCGCGCCACGGACACGATGCTGGTGTACTTCACCAGCGGGACCACGGCGCACCCCAAGATGGTCGCGCGTGATTTCGCCTATGGCTTGGCGCACGCGCTGACGGGCAAGTACTGGATGGCGCTGCGCCCCGGCGACGTCCACTGGACGCTCACCGATACCGGCTGGGCCAAGGCAGCCTGGGGCCTGGTGTTCCCGCCGTGGTTGATGGGCGCGACCACGGTGCTGTTCGAGGGCGGAGGCAAGTTCGATGTGCCCACGCATCTGTCCCTCATCGAGACGCTGGGCGTGACCTCCTTTTGTGCACCGCCCACGGTGTACCGGCTGTTCGCCCAGCACGACCTCGGTGGCTTCGATGCCAGCCGTCTGCGACGATCGTTGTCTGCGGGTGAGCCGCTCAACCCCGAGGTCATTCGAGTGTGGAAGGACGCCACGGGACACGCCCCGGCGGACGGCTACGGGCAGACCGAGACGGTCAACCTGGTGGCGAACTTCCCGGGGGTGTCGCTGCGCCCGGGCTCGATGGGCAAGCCGGTCCCGGGCCTCGATGTGCGTGTCGTCGATGCGCAAGGGCGCGAGGTCGGGCCCAACGAGGTGGGCAACATCGCCGTGCGGCTGCCGACCGTCGACGGTCGGACGGCCAACCCCGATCCGAAGGCCGCCGAGCCCTGGCCGCTGGGTCTGTTCCGCGGCTACGAGTCCGAGGACGGTGATCGAAGCGCGTACTTCCACCACGGGCACTACTTCACCGGTGACACCGCGACCCGAGACGAGGACGGCTACATCTGGTTCGTGGGTCGTGCCGACGACGTGATCAGCTCGGCCGCGTACCGGATCAGCCCCTTCGAGGTGGAGAGCGCGCTGCAGGAGCACCCGGCCGTCGCGGAGGCGGCGGTCGTGGCCAAGCCCGATGCGCTGCGGGGCCACATCGTCGTGGCCTTCATCGTGCTCGCCGCGGGTCATGGGGCCTCGGACGCGCTGGCCAGCGAGATTCAGCAGCACGTCAAGACCACGACGGCGCCGTACAAGTACCCGCGGGAGATCTACTTCCGGGAGCAGCTGCCCAAGACGATCAGCGGCAAGATTCGACGGGTGCAGCTTCGAGCGCAGGCGCAGGCGATGGTAAAGCCGTAGGCATGCCCAAGCGCGACCTGTCCCCGGCAACGTTGGCCGCCCAGGCGTTGGCCTGGCCCGATCCCCAGCACCATGGGCTGGTGCCGTCGATCCATCCCTCGGCGTCTTACGCTCGGGCTCCCGACGGCAGCTACCCCGGCGGGCACAGCTACTCGCGCGACCAAAACCCCACCTTCGATGCCCCCGAGGCCCTGCTCGCGGCGCTCGAGGGCGGGACCAAGGCCTTGCTGTTCGCGTCGGGGATGGCCGCCGCGACGACGATCTTCGAGACCTTGCCGCCACGCGCCCATGTGCTGGTGCCACGGCACATGTACTGGACGATCCGTGGGTGGCTCCAGGCGCTGCACGACCGGGGCGCGATCGAGCTGGAGGCATACGACAACGATGATGCCGATCATCTCGCGTCGCTGCTTCGCAAGGACCACACGGCGCTGGTGTGGGTGGAGACCCCGTCCAATCCGCTGGGCAAGCTGACCGATATCGAGACCACGGTGGGGCTGGCCCACCACGCGGGAGCCAAGGTCGTGGCCGACGGTACGACCGCCACGCCCGTGCTGTGTCAGCCGCTGTCGCTGGGTGTGGACATCGTGATGCACTCGGCCACCAAGCAGCTCAACGGACATGCCGACGTGCTGGCGGGGGCACTGGTCACCGCCAACCCCGATGACCCCATGTGGCAGGCGATCGAGCACGAGCGCGGCTACCGGGGGGCGGTGCTGGGGCCCTTCGAGGCGTGGTTGCTGCTTCGGGGCATGCGGACGCTCTTTTTGCGAGTGCCGGCTGCATGTCGCGGGGCCAACCGCGTGGCCCAGATGCTCGTCGCTCACGCGGGCGTGGACGAGGTCTACTACCCGGGGCTGCCCGACCATCCTGGTCACGACATCGCGCGACGCCAGATGCGGTACGGCTTTGGGTCGATGCTCTCGTTCCGCCCCGCAGGCGGTGAGGCACGGGCCCGGGCGGTGATGAATCGACTGAACGTGTTCCGCGATGCGACCTCGCTGGGCGGTCTGGAGAGCCTGGTCGAGCACCGCGCTCGCATCGAAGGTCAGCGCAGCCCGCTCCCGGCTGACCTGTTGCGGCTGTCGATCGGTATCGAAGACTCCGACGACCTCATCGCCGATCTCGAGCAAGCGCTGTCGATCTGACGGCCCCTGCGATCATGTTGGCTCGCCTCGGTTGGCCTCCGCCTCCGCCTCGGCCCTGGCCTTGGCTCGTTCCTTGCTCTTGCGCTTGCGCGGGGTGACTGGTGTCTTACGCAGGATGCCGGTCTTGGGACACACGTAGACCGGGCACCGACGCGACGACAGCACCTCGAAGCCACCCCAGGTCGACTGCCGATGCAGCACTCCGTCTTCCCGCCGTACCGGGCGTGCGACGTACTCCTGCGCGTGCTGCCAGATGTGCAGCTGGACCGCGTTGCGGGGGCTGACCCGGGAACGAAGCTCGCTGTAGACCGCATCCCAGGGTCGGCCCACCTGCGACAGCAACCACCGACGCAGGGGCCCCAGGTGCTCATTGAGGAACTTGCTGCCGCCGCGGTTGCGGCTGGACGACTCGAAGCGGGGGGCATCCTCGAGGGGCCCCCGGTAGAGGCTTCGCCGCTTGAAGCGAGCCCCGCAGCGGGGACGCTCGCACAGCACTTTGGCCATGTCCGATCGCATGATGACGGTCTCTTGGGTTCGAATCGAAGGTCTATGCAGGGACGAGCGCATCGGGCTCGCGGGGATCGAGGCGCCAGCGCATCACGGGGGTCTGGGCCTTCAGGTGACGACGATCGCGCCAGGCCTGGGTGCGTTGGTCTTGGCGGTCTCGCTCGTGCGTGTGCCAGGCGACGGCGGCGCGAAGGTTCTCCAGCGCGTCCGCGCGGTTGCGGGCCTGGCTTCGGTGGCGGTCACACGCGACGGAGATCGAGGTGGGTCGATGGGTGATCTGCACCGCCGTCGAGCGCTTGTTGACGTTTTGGCCACCGGGTCCCCGGGAGCGTACGCACCGCACGTCGAGCTCGTGGCGGGGTAGCGGCGTCTCGATCTCGGTGTGCGGTCGATCGAGCTCCACGTTGACGAACCACCGACGGCGGGCACGAGGGCCACGGAGCTGGGCCAGCAGCAGGTGCGGGCCCACCAGGTGCTGCACGTGCAGTCGCGCCTGGGGCGGAAGACTCAGCACCACGCGTTGGGGCGCGTCGTCTTCTCCGTGGCGTTGCATGGCGTGCACGGTCACCTGGGCACAGCCGAGGCGCTCGAGCAGTGCATCGGCGAGCAGGCCCACGAAGCGTCGGGCTTCGCGAGGGCCAGGCCCGGCCCCGATGGTCAGCACGATGGCGTCGTCGTTCATCGCTTCACCGTCACTTCCGGAACGACAGAGGCCACGCGGGTGGCGATGCCCGCTTCGGTCAGCGCCGACACCACGGGCTCGATCGGCTTGTAGTTGTCCTGGTGCTCCTCCCACAGCAGCTCCTTGCGGTCGCACAGCACACGTCCGCCGTGGTCGGTGCGCGATAGATCGGCGCGGCGGTAGCGGTGGGCCAGCCTTGCCTTGGCCTCGGCGCGCG
Source organism: Deltaproteobacteria bacterium (assembly GCA_022601155.1). Classification (GTDB taxonomy): domain Bacteria; phylum Myxococcota_A; class Polyangia; order Nannocystales; family Nannocystaceae; genus Paraliomyxa. The sequence continues at coordinate 12,743 of JAHZJA010001482.1, forward strand.
GAATCTTGCGTCCCGCCCCGTGCGCGACCGAGCACAGGTGTGCCGCGTTGCCGCGTCCGCGAAGGATCCAGCTGGGCGTGCCGCGGCTGCCCAGGGTGACCGTCAGCTCGCCGTCGCGGGCGGGCGCGGCTCCCTTGCGATGGATCCACCCGGCCGCACTGTCATCGGTGGGGCGCACGTCGTTGTGCACGAGATCGAGACCGCTGGCCACGCGATCGGCACGGCCGGAGCCGATCGCTTCGAGCATGCGCCACACCAACAGCGCCCGGTTGGCCTGGGCGAAGCGACAGCATCCCGCCAGCTCTCCCAGGTATTCGGCCACGCGCTGCGGGTCGTCCAGGGCCTGCCCCTGCCAGCGCTGGGCCAGCGCGTAGCCCAGGCCACGCGAGCCGGAGTGCGCCAGCACCACGTGGGCGCCGCGTCGCAGGCCATCCATCGCGCCGGGTTCTTCGACCCGATCGACGGTGGCCAGCTCGAGGAAGTGGTTGCCCCCTCCGGTGGTACCCAGGGCTTCTCCGTACGTCGCCTGTCGCAGCGCCTCGGGCATGGGACCGCTGGGTCCGAGCTCGTGGCCCCAGGGCAGTGCGTCGACCCATGCGCGAAACTCCTCGTCGAATCCGGATACAGCGGCGAGCCCTCGCGGACCCCCGTGCCATGCCGCGTCGAGGCGCTCGAGTGGATCGCCAGGCAGGGCTTCGGGATCGGTGGTGGCCGCGTCGATGCGACGCAATCGCTTGCCCGCCGCGACCACGCGTCGGGCGACCGCCACCGTCACGCCACACCCCGCGTCGGAGCCGACGAGGGCCGGGTGAACATGTGAAGTGGAGGCCGTGGCCATCCCGATGGGGATGCCGGGGCCGGGGTGCAGGTCGGGCATGCCCACCGCACGCACGCACCCGGGCAGTCCGGCCACACGCTGCAGCTGAGAGACCGCCTGCGCTTCGATGTGCACGCCGGGCCCGTCGATCACCTCGACCGGGGACGCGGCGATGTCGTTGGGATTGCCCATGATGCGGAGCCATTGAGCACATCCCGTGCCAGCTGAAATCATTGGGTTTTAGGACCTCGATGGTGCGATGCTCACCAGTGTTTTATGGTGCGTTTCGCACCATTGTGGTGCGTGGCGCACCATGCCGCGATGCCTGCTCACCTGGTCCGACCGCACCGTGACCGCCCGTGGTGCGCCCACGACTCGGCACGGCTCTACCGATCGCGGCCCCGTGCTGCGGCTTCTGGAGCACAGCGACGTCGAATATCAACACGTTCGCCTCATCACGTCGCCCCGAGGGGAGGCACCCGCTCGCGAGCTGCTGGCGGAGATCCAGGCCCGAGGCATCGGCGGTGACCTGCGGCTGCTGCCGATCCGCGATCCCACCGACCATGGTCAGATCTTCTCGGCGCTCGACGGGGTGACGACCGGGTTGCCCACCGGACCCCTGGACGTGTGTCTGTCGGCTGGGACTCCGCAGATGCAGACGCTGTGGGTCATCTTGGTGGAGGCGGGGCTGTTGCGGGCGCGGATGCTGCAAGTGGTGCCCGCGGCGTTCGTGCCTTCGGTGCACCCGCATCCGATCCGGGAGGTCAAGCTCGCGATCGATGGCTTCCCCGAGATCCGAGCGCTGCAAGAAGAAGTGGGCCGGCTGCGGGCGGCAAGCCGCCGTGGCATGGTGGGCGAGAGCTTGCCCATGGTCGCGCTGGCGCGTCGCTTGGGACGGGTCGCGCACAGCGATGTCCCCGTGTTGATCCACGGCGAGACCGGGACGGGCAAGGAGCTGGCCGCCCGCGCCGTACACGAAGCCAGCGCGCGGGCACGAGGGCCCTTCGTGGCCGAGAACTGCGGGGCGTTTGCCGAGAGCGTGCTCGCCAGCGAGCTGTTCGGCCACGAGCGCGGGGCGTTCACGGGAGCCAACAGCCGCCGCAGGGGACTGTTCGAGCAGGCCGACGGTGGCACCTTGTTCCTCGACGAGCTGGGCGAGATGAGTCCTCGGGTGCAGGTCACCCTGCTTCGCGTGCTGCAAGAAGGCACGCTGCGGCGGGTGGGAGGCGAGCGCCCGGTTGCCGTGGACGTTCGAGTCCTGGCCGCGACCAACCGCGACCTGCAGCAGATGGTGGCGGCGGGGCAGTTCCGGGAGGACCTCTACTATCGGCTCTCGGGCGCTGTTCTCGAGATCCCACCGCTACGCGAGCGCCATGGCGATCTCGAACGGCTGGTGACCCATGTCCTCGAAGAAGTCGGCGGGCCCCGCCCGTGGCCCACCCGGGCGGCGTGGCAGTGTCTGCATCGCTACCGCTGGCCGGGCAACGTGCGGCAGCTACGGGCGGAGGTCGTGCGGTGGACCGTCTTTTGCGACGAAGTGGTGGATGTGGAGGACCTGTCGCCCGAGCTGCGGGACCCGAAGGAGGCGGTCGCTCCCGGGGTGGACTCGGTCGTCGCTGCATCGTCGGCCGCGGCTGGCGACACCCCTGTCACGAGCACGCTGGCCGAGGCCGTGTTCGAGCTCGAGCGACACATGATCGACCAGGCGATGACCCGGGAGGGAAGCCTCGCGGCGGCGGCACGGGCCCTGGCGATCGATCGCAACACCCTCAAGCGCAAGCTCGTCCGCATGGGTCGGCGATAGGCTCGATCTGTGTCGTGCGATACTGCTTGGGTGGGCGCCCGGTACGGTCGTAGCCTGATGGGCTTCGCCTTGGTCTTGGTGGGCTGTGCAGAGCCCGTGGCTCCCAAGCCCGTCGAACGATCACCCCAGGCCGAGCAGATCGATGCACTCGATGCTCCACCCACGGGGGGTTGCCCCTCCGATGCGGTCGTGGGTCATCTGCATGCGGCAGCCTTCCATTTCGAGCACGGCGATGCTTCGCGAGCGCGCGAGCGACTGACGGCGGCCGAGCGCATCCTGCCCCCGTTTGCGCAGCGCGACACCGGCCGAATCTTGGGAGCCCTGCGCCAGATCGCCAAGGACCATGCTGCCGATCCCACCGCGACGCGGACGGCGGTGGAGGAGGTCCGCGCTCAGCTGACCGACTGGGGTTGCCTCACCGAGGGTCTGCACGCCCGGCTGCACCAGCAGCTCGACGCGACGCATGCGTTGCCGCAGGACTCAGCTCAAGAACCGACGCCAGCGCGCGATGACCAGGCCCAGCGGGATCCCGGTCAGGAACCATGACAACAAGAAGTTGCGCTCGATCGCATCGAGCTCTTCGCTGAGCTCGTACTCGATGTCGTCGGGCGAGCGCAGCTCTCCCGCTTCGACGTCGTCCGGATCGGCGAGGGCCTGCGCCAGCTCGTCTTCGATGGGCGGCAGGATGTCGTTGGTCTGGCTACGCTGAATCTGCACCGCGGTGACGAGGCCGACGATCAATCCGATGCACTGACCCAGGAGCAACATCGCCACCTTGTCGTCGCGTAGCAGCTCCAGCAGTCCCGATTCCTCGGAGGACCGACCCGCCGCGGAGGCCCCGGTCCCACCCATGTTGCGGGCCCGGGTGCGGCGCGGCATGGTCCCCTTGCCCTGCGCAGCCGGGGAGCCCGGGGCGGGGCGGGGCGGTGGTGCAGGCTGGGCCCCGGGGCCGAACCCTCGTCGGGGAGGAGGCTTGATGCCCGCGGCAGCAAAGTCGAGCTCGAGCTCGCCTTCTGGATCGTTTCTCAGGGCGGCCGCCTTCTCGAGACGACTGGGCAGCTTGGGATTGGCCGGAACCGTGGACGGCGCGAGGTCGTCGAGTGCGGGGGCCGAGCTGGACGAGGGGCGACGTCCGCCCGCTGCGCCCCCACCCGGCTGGGTCTTGGGTCTTGCCGCTTTGCCACTGGCTCGCGGGGCATCGGCACCACGGCCGGCGGGGCGGGACGGCGTGGGGCGAGATGGCGTGGAGCGGGATTGTGCCGAGCGGGGTTGCGCGGTGCCGCGGCCATTGCCACGGACCTGGCCGCCGTTGCGACCGCCCGCACCCGTTCCTCGCGCTGCAGGAGCGCTGCCGGGCCCACGCGGTCGCTCGTTGACCACGCCATACTCACCCGGCCGCTCGCGGGGCGGTTGGGCACGACGAACCGGGGGCGATGGTTGCTCGCCGATCCCCGGCGGCCCCGCGGTCTCGGTGAACAGCTCGCGCCGCGGTCCGGGCTCGGAGTAGGGCGAGCCATCGTGACCGTCCGAGACACGGTCACGGGTGAGGACCGGCCGATCGGGGCTTGGCGTCATGTAGTCCGCCCCACCACCCAGCGACAAGTTGAGGCCGTTGCCACCACCGGGCGTGTTTCGGCGTGCCCGCGGCATGATGGGAGCCTCGGGGTCGGGCTCGAGCTCGGGCAGCCCATGCAACACATCGCCGACGGTGGGAGGTGTGGCGGAGTCGTCGATGAGACCACCCACCGCCACACCGATCTGTCGATCGGCATCGGGCTTGAGCACGGGAAACACCCCGCTGGAGCTGGGCGTCAGCCGCAGGTCGACGACCGCTCCTCGCTCGTTGAGTTCATAGGCGGCGCGCTCGGCCTCGGCCCGGTCGAGATTCGTCTGCACCTCGAGCTCGCCCTCGTGGAGCATTCGCTCCACGTCAGCCGGCGGCAAGCTCGCGTAGTGGGCGAGCTCGGCGATGGCCATCAGTGTGTTTGCGTGGGACGGATCACGCAGGCCCACGACCACGACGTCCCAACGATCGTCCGAAGCAGGCACCAACGGCGACTTTACGCGCTTGGCGAGCCGAACGCACCGCGTCACACGGGTCTGTGGGGATTTTTTGGTCGCGGATCTTCGTGCGCCGTATGCTCCAAGGCGGGATGGACCGCCACCACGCCACGCCGCTGCCTCGCCCGTCGGCACGACGAGACGTCGCCGACCACGGCGGCTTGCGACGCGATGTCACGGGTGCTGCCCTGATCCATGGGTGTTGGCGCCCGTCGGACCGACCAGCACGGGCTTTGCAACGCAACGGCTCCAGGCAATCCATGGCACGACGACTCGCGACTCTCGGCCTGTTGGTCGGTACTTGGATGGGGGCCCCCGCCCTCGCTTCGGCACACCCTGGCGTGGAGGGGACGCGGAACTTGTCGCTGGGCAGCGTGGCGCGCTCGTCGTCGTTCGGGACCAACGCCGCCCTCATCAACCCATCGAACATGCCGTTTTCGCAAACGTTCGCGATCGAGCCGATCTACCAGCTGGGGATCCGAGATCGACGGCACGGCATCGGGTTCGTGGTGATGGACTCGCTCAACAACCCGCGGATCTCCGTGGGTCTGGGCTACCTGCTCATGCGTGGCTCGCCCACGGTCTCGTTCACGCCCACGGGCGACGACCCGATTCGGCAGCCCACCGACGGCGAGACGGTCAGTGCCCGCGACCTCGAGCTCGTTCACATTGCGCACGAGACCTTTGCCGCGCTCAGCATCACGGTCGTCAAGCAGTGGGTCGCGATCGGGATCAAGCCCAAGTACCAGTTCTCCAGCCTGCGCTTTCGCGACGACGAAGGCGTGGCCCGCGACGCGCACGAGCGGCTCAACACCTTCGGGCTCGACACCAGTGCGACCGTCAACCTCGGTGGATGGGCCGCGGCCTCGCTCTTGGTCAACAACGTCGTGGGCAACCATCCGCCTGCGTTCGCTGACAATCGCGAGCTGAACCTCGAGGCGGCCAACGCCGAGCCGGGCACGATCGATCACGGTACGGTCTCCCAGCTGTCGGACTATCCGTTCACGGTCGAGCACGGGCTGTCGGCATTCCCGTTGCGCCACCCGGACTTCAGCATCAACTTCGACGGGATCTACGACTGGAGCAGCTACCAGTCCCAGGACTATGTGCGGCTCCAATACGGAGGCAGCGCGGAGTTCGTGGTGGGGCCCGTGCCGCTGCGGTTCGGTACCCGGTGGGATGGTCGCGGGCGCGGCAGCGAGGACGATCGCGTCTACGTCGCGGGCGGTGTGGGCTACGTCAAGCAGGCCAAGCTCGGAGGCGTGGGCATCGACCTGGGCTTTGGTTTCCGTCAGCAGGTGTCCGGCCCAGGGCTGGGTGGCCAGAGCGAGACGGTGCTCAGCTTCAACCTCGGTCTGCGGCTGCGGCCGGACCTGTAGCGAACGTCGGGCCGGGGTGACACCTGGCGGCCGGGGCGGTGTTGAGGGCAGCGTGAACCGCTTCGCCCGCTCGTTGTTGCCCTGTTCGCTCCTCCTGTCGTTGGCCGGCTGCGACGGCGATCGCCGCGTGGCCACGGTGGAGCGTGGTTTCGAGGTGGATGGCTTCGCCACGCTGCTGCTCGACCAACGGGAGGGAGATCTGACCGTGATCGGCGAGCAGGATCGGGAGTCGATCACCGTCGTCGCCGAGCTGCGGGCGGCGCGGCTGTCCGACGCCCAGGACGACGAGGCGGAGCGCGCGCTTCGCGTTGGTCTCACCGAGCTCGATCCGACCACCGCTCGCATCGCGGCGGGCCTGGATGACGCGCCTCGGGGCTACTACGTCGATGTCACGGTCATCGTCCCCAGCTACATGACGATGGAGGTCAGTGACGAGTCGGGCGATGCGACCTTCGAGAACCTGGCTGCGCTGACGCTGGACGATCGCTCGGGTGACGTCCGGATCTCCGACATCCAGGGGACCGTGGTGATCGACGATGACTCCGGGGACATGCACGTCACCAATGTGGGCGGTGATCTGGTCATCACCGACGACTCGGGCGATCTCGGCATCCGCGACGTGGGCGGAGACCTGCTCGTGCGCGACACCTCGGGCGACATCGTCGTCGACGGGGTGGCCGGGGGAGCGGAGATCGACGACCGCTCGGGGGACATCGTCGTCCGCGACGTCGGCGAGATGGTGAGCGTCACCGATCGTTCGGGCGACATCCTCATCGTCGGTGCTGGCGACGCACGGATCGTCTCCGACACCAGCGGCGACGTACTCATCCGCTGATCACCCGAAGATCCGGGGTGAACCGGCTGGCGAGGGTGGACTTCGCATCGTCGCGATTGTGCTCGCTCGCGACTGGGCTCTGCGCTGCACTTGATGATGCATGCGGGGTCGTTCGTCGCGGCGGCGTGCTCAGATGAGCCCGAGAACGCAGGCGGGCCCGCGCGGGCATCCGGGGCTCAATCGGGCTCGACGATCACGCGTACGGCGCGTCGCAGGGCCCGCATCGCCGCGGCCACGCTGGGCATTCCCGCTGCGGCCGTGACGTGCCGCCAACCCCGACCATCGATGACGCGGCCGCGCACGACCTGGCGCGCCGCGGGCTCCAGGCGATCCAGCCGCTCGGGGTGTGCATCGAGGAAGTGCCGGACGGCCAAGGCGACCGACTCGAAGGTGCGGGGGCCGTGGGCGTATCCGCGGGTCAACGCCTCGGCCGTCTCCCGGGGCAGCGAGGCGGGTGGCGGGAGCCGATGGTGGAGCGCCTCGACCAAGGCGGGTTCGAGCAGGGTCTCGCCGTCGGCCTGCATCAAGGCGAGCTGCGGGTCGAGGTCACGAGCGAACTCGGCCCGTAGCTGTGTGACGAGGGCATGGGCCGCGTCGCTGACGGGCCGAAGCATCATCGCCGATGGCTCCCCCGTGCGAGCCCCCCGGGAGGCGCTGATGCGGACCAGCTGGTAGCCGAGGGTCCGGCGGAACGCGAGTAGCTCGGTGGTGGCTCCGAACAACGTGCCCTGGAGGTCGGGCGTGTGCATGCGGTGCACGTGCTCGACCAGACGGGTGGCCAGGCCCCGGCGTCGCCACCGGGGATCGACTGCGATCCGGACGCTGCGCAGCATGGTCAGCCCACCCGCGTCGCGATGTCCGAGGTGGGCGATCAGAGCATCGGGCAGGGCATGGGCGCGGATGCGGGTGCGGCCCACGGCCATCGCGTCGCACAGATCGGGCGGCAGGCCCCCCTCCACGGCGACCACGGTGGCGGCGACGATCTCACCGTCGAGCCGCAGCGCATGCAGGTGCAGGTTGGGTGCGTCGAGAATCCTCCGCAGGTCGCCCGGCGTGGTGCGGTAGTGCGCGTGGACGAGCAAGCCGAACAGCGCGCGGAGGGTGGGCTCGTCGTCGACCAGCGCGTCGCGGTCGAGCGCGACGGCCTCCACCCTGGAGTCGATGGGCACGGCTGGCGACGACGGTGGCTCGGCGCCGTGGTCCCGCCCGGTCGCATCGAGGCGTGGCGGTCCCTCATCGAGCAGCAGGGCGTCGAACACGAAGCGCTCCAGGGGGTCGTCGGCATCCCATCGGATCGGGGGATGAAGGTGTAGTCGCTGCACGGCGATCGGTCCTCGCGACAGCCCAGCCAAAAATCGCAGCGAGAAACCGCGGCCGGTACCTTCGTAGCCATGGGTGGTGGTGGCCCAGGCCAGGTGCGCCGTGCGGTGGGCTTCGACCAGGCGCTGCAGCATGGGCACGGGCAGCTGCGCGGCTTCGTCCACCACGATCACGTCGTAGGGCTCGGGCTCGAACACCAAATCGGCGAGCGGGACGAACTGGGCTGGGCAGGAATCTCGAGACCCGGCGGCGAAGCGCAGCACCTCGACCACGGCCTCGGGGCGGGGACCCGTGATCGCGACCCGCCGATCTGTGCGGGCCAGCAGCTGGCAGAGCGCCAGACCGAGGGCGCTGGACTTGCCGCGGCCGCGGTCGGCGAGCAGCGCGATCCGAGTGGGCGCGGGCTCCGACCACGCGGCGACCAATCGCTCGACCACGGCCGCCTGCGCGGTCGTGCCCGTCACCTCGCGCGGGGCCGGGGACAGCGGCGAGGGCGGGGGCCACTGGGCTCGATCCAACGCACGCATCCAGTGGGTCGCGAATCGGCGACCGACATCCTCCACGCCGTGGGGATGGGCTGCCAACGAACGCTGCCCGTCGGTCGAAGGGGAGATTCCGGCGGCAGGCAGTCGCAAGATGAGACCGCCGCCGCCCCACACCAGCCCGTGCGCCTGCCCGAGCGCGTCGGGGTCGAGCCCGGCATGAGCATCGAGCACCACGGCGTCGAAGGCTCGGCCCAGCATCGAGGAGACCTGGCGGGGGGGCAAGACCTCGAACGACCGTCCCGCCGGTCGCGTTCCGATCCAGAACACGGCGTCATCGGCAATCGCCGCCAGCAACGCCAGCGCCTGGGCCTCGGTGTCCGCGGCATCACCATGCACCACCAAGCAACGACGGTGGCGCGGGCGGCAGGTGGACATGTCCGAGTCGGTGGGCACCCCGTCGCACTCTACCCCTGAACGGCCCACCCACCCGTGTCGGCCACTCGATCGCAGACCGCCCCAATCGATCCCTGGGCGCCGCCGCGCGACGATGCGATAACCGGCACGGATGCAGTAGCCGGTGACACGCACCGGCCGTACGTCCGGGTCGCTTCGAATATGCCGTCTGCTCTGCTTCGCTTCTTCTTGGTCTTGGGGTGCATCGTGCCGCTGGCTGTGCCGGGCTGTGCACCGATCACCGAGGGCGCACTCGAGCCCCTGGCTCCCGGTCAGCTCGATGCCCACGTCGCGCTGGCGAGCCCGGGCGCAGACGAGGATCCCCTCGAGCACGCCCGCGCGCTGGCTCGGGCTCAGATGAAGGCGGGGCGACCCGACCGCGCGGCGAGGGCGGCCCGGCTGTACCTCCGCCGAGCCGAGGCCGCGTGGTGGATGGCGCGTCTGGAGGGCGACAGCGAAGCGATCGACGACCGCCGCCGAACGCTCGACCGGGTCGCACGCGAAGCACTGCGCTGGGGTCGTCGGACCGATGATCCCACGCTCGTGGCGATGGCCGTGCTCGCCCACCCGCATCCACGACGTCACCGACGTGCGCTGCGAGCCGCCGTGGTTCGGCTCGATGCTTCGCCGACGGGAGCACCGATGGAGACGCTCGTGGCGCTGGTGGGTGACGACCCGGCTGCGCGACGGCAGATCGCCAGCTGGGTGAGCCACGATGACGATCGGCTGCAGGCACTGGGGCTGGCAGACGTCATCATCGATGGCGCAGACGCGAGGAGCGCTGCCGATGCCCTGGACATGGCCCTGACAAAGGCGTCTGCGATCGCTGACGTGTTGCCGGCCGTCGCCGCGGTGGAGGCGTCCGATCCCTGGCACGTGGGTGCGCAGCTGCTGCGCTTGGCCCATGAGGAGATCGCCGCGGGTGTGCTCCGCGAAGATTCACTGCTGCCGCGTGACCTCCGTCAGGGATGGATATGGCGGCGCAGCGTCTTGGCGCGGCTGCACCTGCGCAGCGAGGCGTCGCCCCGGTCGGTGGCCATGCGCCTGGCGCTGGCGGAATGGATGATCGAGAGCGACATGGTGGGCGATGCCCATGGTGTGTTGACAGCACTCGACCCTGGGCAAGGTCGAGACGCGGTCGCGCTGCACGGCCAGCTGGTCGCGATCACGGCTGCGCTTCGGGGTGACGTGGCTGCCTTCGAGCAATGGTACGCCGCCAACGCGGTCGACTCGTGCTCGGTCGACGACATGTTGATCGATCGGGGGGAACAACCGGACAGCGTGCTGCATGCGAGCGCCGTGCAGGCGTTGGGCCGCCAAGCCGAGCGTGGGTTCGTGCGCGGTGTCGAACGACACTGGGAGGTGTTGATGGACGACACCCTCTCCAAGCGTCAGCGGGCCCCGTCCGTAGATGCCCTCAATCGGTACGACGACGAGGCCCTGGCGTGGCGGGCGATCTGCCGAGATCATGGGCGCGATGCGGGCACGTGCCGCCGCGCATGGTTTCAGGACGACAGCGGTGCGCCGTACTACCTCGGCATGTTGATGATGGCCGGACGCACCCGGCATTTTCATCCGTCGTTTCTGTCCGCGGCCAACGTCTTGACGGCCGACCAACTGACCGCACTGGCTCCCACGCTGGCCCACTACGAGGGCGCGGCCCTGTCCACGACGCCCGAGTTTCACCGCGTGGCGCTTCGGGTGCAGCTGGCGACGGGGGACCTGGCGGGAGCGCGTGCGCGCCTCGAGGGGCACGGGGCATTGCTCGATGCTCGACTGCGCGCGTGGGCATGGTTGGTGCTCGACGAGCTCGAGGCCGAGCGCCTGACGTACGACCAGGCGCTCGAGGTGTGGGTCCCGAGCTACGAGAGCGATTCCCCGCTGGCGGTCGACGCCGAGCCGATGCCCGCAGAGGATCCAAACCTCGACACCGATGGTGTGGCCGCGGGCTATCTGCGTGGCATGCAGTTGGGGCACCGAGGGCGTCATGCCGAGGCGCTCGAGGAGCTGTTGCCAGTGCTCGACGGCGTGCCCGATGCGGCGGTCGTCGACGGGTTGGCGCAGGCTGCATTGGCGGCCCATCTGTCGGGCGATGCCGCGACACGCGACGCGCTGCGGCTGCGGCTGTTCAACGTCGATCCTCACAGCGCCACCTATGCCCTGCTCCAGGCCCGGATCTCTCGCGATGCGGGGCAACACCGCGTGGCTCGTCGGTTCTTGGCTGACGCCCTGCGGTGGCAGCCCGATGACCACGAGCTCTACGGCGCCCTCGTGGTGGGGATCGACGAGCAAAGAGACGCGTCCGGCCTCGACGCGGTGGCCTACGTGCGAGCCGGGAGCCCCAGGGGGGAGTACCTGCACCGGGACATTCGGCGGGGCATCGATGACGGCACGCTGACGACGGTCGCGGTCATCGGGCAGGTCGCAGTCGCCTCGAACGGCAGCGATGAAGATGCCTGGAGGCTGGCCAAGTCACTGGCCGCTCCCACGCCGACGCTGGTTCTCAAGGCAATCCGCTGGGTCGACCACGAGATCGAACACGCGGCCGACCCGGCCGAGGCCCGAAGATGGGCGGAGGCCGGTCTCGACCTCATCGACGACGCCACCGATCCGAGCGTCCCGCTTCAGACCAAGCAGCTGTGGAACATGCTGCTGGCCGGTCGTGCCGAGGCTGGCTTGGCCTTGGCCCGGACCTTCGATGCGGGTGAGGGGCGCACGCCCTACAGCGAGGGCGAGGCGGTGGTGCAGCTGCTGATGGCCCGTCGCGAGGGGGAGGTCGACGATGCGTTGGCGTGGGATCTGTGGCGCTGGGCCTACAACGACGACGAGGATGTCGACGCGCGCATCGCTGCGCTGTTGTTCGATCCTCCCCGCGGATCTCGGCTGCAGGTGCTCGCCTGTGGTGAGCTGACCACGCTCGACGATCTCGCCCCGGCGTTGCCCGTGTGCGAGCGGGCCTGGCAGGACGGTCCCGACGATCTGCTCACGGGCGTGAGCTGGGGGTTCTTGTCGTTCAATCTTCCCGAAGCCGAAGCCGAAGCCGAAGCCGAAGACGCCGACCCGGATCCCGAAGGGAGCCCACCGAAGTCCGAGGACACGCCCGATGACCGGGCTTTGGCGATGGGCACGGCGGTGTTCAGCGGCCCTCACAAGGCGCCCAGCTTCAGCGACGATCCACGGCTAGCCGCAGGAGAAAACCTGGCCCAGCCCTGGCATCAAAACCACGGCGTGTGGCTGGGGTCTCGCGGCGATCATGCGGCGGCGGCCGATGCATGGTGGCAGGCCTATGCGTTCGGTCAGCCCCGCGGTGCGGGCAACACCCACCGATACCAGCAGCTTCGCTGGCGAGGCGCGCTGGTGCGGTCGTTGTCGCCGCTGACCGATGGCGACGAGGGCCCAGGTCGCGACCGAGACGTCCGTCGCGCGGTCATGGCTTTGATGGGAGCGGAGCCCGTCATCGCCCGTGGCTACGCCGAGCTCGCGCTGACCCGCGTGGTGGAGGAGCCCGGTGTGCTGGCCCGCAGCGACCTCATGCTGCCCGATCGCGTGCGCCACCTCGCCGACTGGGCCCAGGCCGATCTCGAGGCCGATCGTCTGCCGCCCGAGGCCATGCGGGAAGTCGTCGACGTGTTGTTCACCCCCGAGTTTCCCGCCGCGCAGGCCCTGCATCAGCGCTACGCCGAGTCCAGTCTCACCCAGCTCGCGCTCGCCGAGAGCCTGATGGACATCGACGACATGGCGGCAGCCCGACCGCTGGCCGACGCGTTGCTCGAGCGGCATCCCCACGATCCGCTCGCCGTATCGACCGCGCTGCCGCTGCTGGTGTCTGCCACGCAGCTCGACGATGCTCGGGCTCTGTACCAGGCCTCGGCCGACCGGTATCCCCACGATGCGGTCCTGCTGTACGCCAACGCGCCCGAGTCGGTCACGGGGCCTCGGGGCAGCGTGCCCTCATGGGTCCGTGACACCGGCGCCTTCGATGCTCGTGTGGAGGCCATCACCGCCGCGCGGATGCAGGCGCTGATGCCCCGCCGCCATGCCTCCGAGGAACGAGCGGCCGAGCTGTTCGCGCCCTCCACGTGGGATGCCATCGGCGAGCGTCCGCTGCGGTTTTCCGACGGTCACGGCTCCCGGATCTTGGTGATCACCAACCCCCGCGCCTCACGGTGTCAGGGGGCAGACTGCGCCCGTGATCTGCTCGCGGGCCTGGCCGGGGGGGGGCGGACGCGGCAGTGGATTCGTCAGACGCGGTTGGCCGGAGCCGAAGCGACGCAGGCGTTGTTCACCAACGCCGAGGAGGTCCTTGTCGCGTGGGTCCTGCCCAGTGGTGGACGCGTGTTCACGGTGGCGATGGCAGCTCCGGTCGACAGGTTTGCCGCACTGCTGCCCGTGCTGGCGTTGGTGCGTGATGGCTTCCGGCCGCTGGACGGGGTGCTCGCGCCCCTGGCTGCGACCTCGCTGCGCACCGCCGGCCCCGCGTTGCGCGACCGCTGGCGTTGGCGCGGCCGTCACGAGCAGGTCCACGCCGTCGACCCCGAGGCATGCCCCGTGCCGCAGACCCTCGCCGCGCTCGACCACGACCATCAGCGCGCAGAGCTGCTCGTCGACGTGTGGCTGGCGAGTGCCGACCCGGCCGCACGCCGGGCCCTACTGGAGTGTGCGACCCCTCGCGATGCCGCGGCACGACGTCTGGCGCTGGTGGCCCTGCTCGACGAGGATCCACGGATCCATGCCTTTGGTCGTCGAGCGGTGCAGACCCACCCCACCCAGACGCGGTCGGACGTTCGTACGATTCTCAGTACACCGCTGCGTCCTCCCGTCTCGGCACCCGACTACCTGATGCGGGAAGATCTTCCGAGCCGGGGATTGGTCGAGGTCCTGGGCGCTCTGCCGCTGTCGCACGCGCGCCCCTTGGCCCTTCGCCTGTTGACCGGGGCCGACGCAGGCGATCGGATGCTCGCGTGGGCGGCCGTGCGCCTGCGTCCCGAGTTGGCAACCGACGCGGCGATCGACTCGGCGCTGGACGACGCGCCCACCTTGGCCGGCGCGGCCTTCTTGCTCTCCGAACGAGGCAAGCCGGCCGATGCGCAGCGCCTGCGGGATCGACTCGATGTGCAGCCCGCGGTGGGGGATCGCAAGTCTCAACGAGCCCTGGGCAACCTCGCTACCGCGCTGGCCACGTTCCTCGATCCCCAAGACATCCCACGCTTGGGTCGGGCTCACCTCCAGGTGCGCGACGGCGACGATCCCGGGCGGGCGGAGCGGACCCGGGAGTTGCTTCGCGAGATCGCACGCGACCACAGCCGGGGCCACGAACTGCTCACCGATTCTTCCCAGACCCCCGGCGAAGACGACGACCGGGCTCAGCGATGGGGCGAGGCGCTACGGCGTCGAGCGCTGCCGATTCGCCCGGAATCCGATCTACGCGATCGAAGCCTGGCCGAGCTACTCCCTGGGCGCGACTACACATTCGCCCGGCTCGATGCTCCGGGGCTGTTCTCCAGCACCGTGGCGGATGTCGCCGAGCGCATCACGACCGGTGACGAGGCCGTCGATCATCGCTTGTCGGAGATCACCGGTCGGTTGCTGCGTGAGGGCGGATTCGCGGCCCTGTCGCACAGCGGAGGCCTGGACACCACACGCCCGATCGAGTGCGCCAAGCCAGCGGGCAATGCCGGATGGTTGTGCACGGCCTCGGTGGTCGATCGCGAGGCCCTGCTCGAAGTCTTGGCGCAGCGAGACTATGGCGACGACGCGGGTATTTCGTTGCCGCTGACCTTCGCCACCACCGCGGGGGTCGTGCCCATGGCGCTGAGCCTGTTGCCCGCGATCCTCCACTTCGTCGTCTACCCCGACGAGGACGAGGACGACGAAGACGGCAAGGGCAACGAAGACGGCGGCGACAAGTCCGCTGGTGAGGATTCACCCGATGTGGTCGTGGCCAAGGAGCGCGCCCGCCATCGGCTCGACATCGGCACGATGAACCCGTTCCGCTACACCATCGTCGAGGCTCGTACGGCACGAGTGGGCGTGGACTCGGAGCGCTACCTGTTCGTGGGCGACCGGCTGTGGGTGTTCTCCACCACCCCGGCCATGGACTCGGTGATGCGGGCCCACGAAGGTCCGGCCCTCGCCGATGATCCCGAGTTCCAGCGGCTGACGCAGGCCTGGCAGGGCGGTGCCGCGTTGCAGGCGGTGTCACTGGGTCGCGCGTGGCCGCTGGCCGAGGGCGGGGCGGCGATGGAGGTGGTGCTCGACGAAGGTGGGCTGCGCTTTCGCTACGCGGGGGCGTTCGAGTCCGAGGCGGGCGTGGGCGACATTGGCCCCGCGCTCGCGCAGCTGCCCCCGGGGGCGCTGACGACCTTTGCCCACGGCCTGGGTCCCATGCCCTCGATCTTCGACACAGCGCCCACCGCCAAGGGCCCCGACGCCAACCGGGTACCGCCGGTCGTCGAGCTGTCGCGTGCCCGCGGCGTTGCGTTCGGCTGGTATCTCGGTGAAGACGAGCGTCTTTGGCGTCGGTGGCTGGCCGTCGCCCCCCTCGACGCCGATCTCCGCAAGGCGCTCCGCAAGGCCAAGACACCGCCGGGTCGCCGGGGCAAGAGCCGTCGCCACGGAGACCTCTGCTACCTCGAACGCGCGGGGTTTGTCTTGGTCGGGGAGTGCGGGCTGGTCGACCAAGTTGCAGCGGGGCCGCCTCCGCCCCCGCCGTCGCGGGATCAGCTTCGGGTCGCCCACGGGACCTTCGATGGCCCCCTCGTGGCCGAGCGTGTGCCGGGGCTCCAAGGGCTGCCGATCGATCAGGCGGCAATCCTCCGCATGAGCGCTCCGGTGCTGGGCATCGTCTCCAACCTGCGGGTGGAGGCCGACTGGATCCCGGCCGATCACGTGGCGGTGCTCGAGGGCGAGGTGGGTCTGCGGCTACGGCCGCCCGGTGACCGAACCCGGGTGATCGACGACTGGCTCGCCGCCACCGAGGGAGAAAACGCCGCCACGTTGCCCCGTCGTTTGCGGAGCGAAGAACTCGAGGCCCCGCTGCGCTACGTCGTCGACGTTCCGGATGCCGAGGCCTTCGTTCGAAACACGTTGGCCGACTCGCCCCGCATCCAAGCCAAGGCGATCAGCCCCACGCGTGTCGAGCTGGTCGTCTCGCCCGTGCCCGCCACCCCTCGACCCGTCGCGTTGTCGTCCGGCGAGCGCAAGCGTCTGACCGACAGCACCGAGGCGATCCGCTCCGACGATCCGGCGATCATGGAGCTGGCCGCGTCGCTGGCCCCGGCGGGCACCGAGCCCACCGTAGCCGCACAGGCGATAAGTCACTGGGTGCACGAGCGCATCACCTACGAGGTCACCCCGCGGTCGCTCGATGGCGTGGAGATCCT
Organism: Deltaproteobacteria bacterium; assembly: GCA_022601155.1. GTDB lineage: Bacteria > Myxococcota_A > Polyangia > Nannocystales > Nannocystaceae > Paraliomyxa. The sequence goes on from JAHZJA010001482.1 coordinate 29,279, forward strand.
CGAGGCGGGCCGCGGCGACTGTACCGAGTACGCTCGGCTCACCGTCACCTTGCTGCGGGCCGCAGGGGTGCCCGCGCAGACCCGTGATGGCATGGCTGCATCGGGCGACGAGCTGGTCGCGCATGCGTGGGTCGCCTATCACGACGGCACTGTGTGGCACGAGATCGATCCCACCTGGGGACGCACCACGGCCACGGCGGGACACCTGGAGATGTCGGTCCTGGACGCGCTCGCGCTGATCTCACTCGGCAAGCTCGATGTCGTGACGATCGCCGCACCGTAGGAGGACGGGTGGGTGGCCTGGGGTCGACACCCGCTCCTCATCGATTTGCGATCGAGTGCATCCAAATCACCCCTGGCGCGACTACCCGGCCGCGATGTTGGGATTGTTGATGCTGGGTGTGCTCGCGCAGCCGACGGTGGTCGCCGTCGATCCGCCACCCCCGATGTCGCAACACCGTGCCGAACGTCGAGACCGCACGCTGTTGGGCCTGGGCGTGGCGGCGACGGTCGCCAGCGCGGCCACGCTCGGTAGCACGGCGGTGATGTTGTGGGGATACCGCAGGGACGCTGCCCACGAAGAAGCTGCGCGGCATGCCACCGAGCGAGACGAGTGCAGGCGACGGAAAGAAGATTTCGGCTCCGACGTGTCCTGTGGCCCGTACGTCATCATCACGCCACAGGCGCATATCAGGCGTGTGGGGTTCCGTGGTTGGCCGCTGGTCCCCGCGGCGGCGGGGATCGGGTTGGCCGTGGGCGCCGGGCACCTGCTCGGTCGCGCGCGTCCGGCTGTCCATAGTGCTCCACAGCTGTACGTGGGGGGCACGCTCCTGGTGTCGGGCGGGCTGAGCTTTGTCGTTGGGCGGCTGCGCAAGCCAGACCAAGGCTGCCTGGACGAGCCCTGCGTCGATCGATGGTTCCAGACCAACGCATCCCTCTATATGGCTGGTGTCGCGGCAATGGGCGTGGGTGGCTTCCTGATTGCACATGGCGCGGCTTCGGACCGTCATCGAGTACGGCCCGAGCTCGTCGCCGGGCGTGATCGGGCGATGGCCGGCTTCAGCTTGCAGTTCTAGGGAGGCCCGCGCGCGCTTCGAGCTCGTGGAGTCATGCGATCCAAGATGCGGTCGGGTTCGACCCTCGTGGTGCGCTACGATGGTCGTCGTGACGCGAGGGGTGGCATGGACGGCGCTGGTGGCCGTCGTCGGTTGTTCGGCGCTGCCGTCGGAGGTCACCACCGAGACCGCGGGCGTGTCCAACGGTGACGCGGCCGCCTCGGGGACGATGACGGGCAGCGGCTCGACGATCGCCGACGAGACTGCCTCGGCTGGCGATCCGGATGCCATGTGCGGCGACGGGTTGATCGGCCTCAGCGAGGACTGTGACGACGCCAACGACAGCGAGATCGACGGCTGCACGCAGTCTTGCCAGTTCAGCCCGGTGGGGGCCGCAATGTTGGAGCCTTCGTCGGAGACGGATGTCGTGGGAGGTGTCGACGACGCCGGATCGGTGGCGGCCATCGATCCTTGCCCACAAGGACAGGGACTGCAGGGCTTCACCGGGACCATCGATGACCAGGCATTCGATCAGTCCGGCGTGGTCGGTCGACTCACGGGCCAGTGTGCCACCCTCGACCTCGTCGACGACGACCCCACCGCGCTCGTGTTCGGGCCAGGCACCACGCTGCCGACGCACGGCGAGCGGGGCAGTCGGGAGTTCAGCTTGATGTGTCCGCCCGGCCAGCTGGTGGCGGGATTGCGTGGTAGGGCAGGCGGCGTCATCGACCAGCTGCGCATCGCGTGTCGGAGCCTCGAGGTCGAAGGTCAGGGCAGCGAGCAGACGATCGTCGTTGCCACCGGCCAGGGCGATGGTCCGGCAGGTGGCGATGGTGGGCAGTCGTTCGGTGCGGTGGAGTGCGGGGACGGACAGGTTGCGGCCTCGATCGAGGTTCACGCCAACGACTTCGTGCTGCGCGTGGGGCTCAAGTGCTGGACGCCTCGGCTGGTCTATCCTTGAGTGGCCGGTGGCAGATCACCCGCCACATGAACACGAAGTTGCCCACCCAGTAGCGCTTCCACATGCGCCGGGGCTCGCGCGCGAACCGATAGACCCACTCCAGGCCCCAGTCGCGCATCCATCGTGGTGCGCGCGGGATCTGGCCCGAGTAGAAATCGAACAGGCCGCCCACGCCCATGGCGACCGTGGCCCCCGTGGCCTCGAGGTTGCCGTCGATCCAGGCCTCTTGCCGAGGTGCCCCCATCGCCACCAGCAGTACATCGGTTCGTGCCTCGCGGATCGTCGCGGCGACCTGGGGCGATTGTTCGAGCGGAAAGTAGCCGTCCCGTACCCCACAGACGACGACCTCTGGATGGTGGCGCGCGATCCAGGTGCGGACATCCTCGGCGACACCGGGTCGGGCTCCCAGCAAGAACACGCGGAAGGGCGTACCCGCCAAGCGCCCGCACAGCCGGGGAAACAGGTCGGTACCGTTGACGTTGTCCCGGACCGTAGCGCCGCGGATCTTGCCGGCCAGCCACATCCCCAGTCCATCGGCGAGCACCAGGTCGCCCGCCCGCAGGATCTCGCGATAGGCCGCGTCGCGGAAGCTGATGTTGACGCAATCGGCATTGACGAACAGCAGCCGCGTGCGAAGGCCGGCCTCCAGTCGGGCCATCACTTCGTCGATCGCCTCGGCCATCGTGACGTTGTCGATGTCGATCCCCAACAGGGTGATGCGATGCTCGGCGGAGGTCGCCGAGTGCGTAGCGGTGGCCGCGGGCATTGAGGCGTCTCGGCGTTCGAGGCGCGAGCATACCGTCAGCCCGATGGAGGCGGGGCGTCGATCCGGGACTCACCCGCCTTCGCTCGCGAGGCCCGCCACTGCTGCACGAGCAAGCCATAGATCACACTGTCGCAGCGCTCCCCGGCCACCAGCCAGTTCTCGCGAAGCAGACCCTCGTGCACGAAGCCCAGCTGTCGCACGAGCCGAATCGAGGCGTGATTGCGGGGATCGATGTCGGCGCTGAGCCGGTGCTTGCCCAGCGCCTCGAACGCATGTCCGATGACGGCGGCCACACCCTCACGGGCATAGCCGTGGCCCCATTGCTGCTTGCGCAGCAGGTATCCGAGCTCGTCGACTCCGTCGCGGACGTGCATCAAGGTCACCCACCCGAGCGCCTCGTCGCCCAAAGGCCCGGTGATCGCCCACGTCGTCGATCCCTTGCCCTGGTTGACGCCGTGCAGTGAGGCGCGCGTTTCCTCGACGTCGCGATGAGGCGGCCCCGACCAGTACCGACAGACCTCCGGGTCGCCGCGCGCCACGAAGATGGCTTCCGCGTCCGCCTCGACCAGAGCGCGCAACACCAATCGGGCCGTGCGAATCACCGGGATCATGTTCGCGGGTGTAGCAGCTTCGCGCCGAGTCTAGAGCCAAGGGACCCAGATCGGTGAGGGCGGGAAGCTTAATTCGGCGCTGGCAGTATGGTTGCTGCAGATGGCGCGCGGAAAACTTGGATGGGCGGCGTGGGTCGCAGGCTGGTCGTTCAAGCTCGGTTTCGCGGCCGTGGCTCTGCTGCTGCCGCTGTCGGGGGTGTGGATCGCCTCATCGCTGGCGGCACACCACGATGGCCCCTTGTGGGCGAGCCTCGTGGCGGGTGCGCTGTGCTTCCCGGTCTTGCCGCTCGCGTGGGACCTGGTCGCGGGCTGGCGCCGCTCCCGAGCCGGGGCGCCCCGGCCCCGTGTACTGACGGGCTTCGATCGGTTGTTGCTGCGCACCCTCGCCGTCAACGTGGTGTTCGTGGGGGGGTTGCTCGCGGTGTTCCCCGCCAGCACGTACGAGGCGCTGTCGACCCGCGGCGACTGGATGCTTCGGGGCTCGCAGGCCTCGTGGGCCAACAGCACCCGCTCGACGTTGTTCGGGGTGGCCGAGCGCATGCAGTGGCTGCACGAAGCCACCCACGAAAACGCCTACGAAGATCTCATCGACCCGTCGCTCACCCAGACCAAGGACGGCACCGCACCCGAGGCGGGGCGCACCCTCGACCGCACCACACCGTCCACGCCCGCCGTCTCGCCCGACGATCTCCTCCGCGCCGATGGCTGGCCGTTCGCGCCCACCCTGCATCCGCTGGTGGCCAGCATGCCCTCCGAGGCCGAGACCTCGATCGAGTCGGTGGCGCGCTACATCGTCGACAACGAGGCCGATCCCGTGCAGCGGGTCAAGGCCCTGCACGACTACGTCGCCTCGCGGGTGGCCTACGACGTGCCCGCGCTCGAGGCCGATCGGTTTCCGCCGCAAGATGCCGCCGCCGTGTTCTCGCGCGGCACGGCCGTGTGTGCCGGGTACGCCGCGTTGCTGGCTGCACTGGGTGACGCGGCAGGGATCGAGATCGTGGTGGTGGTGGGTGATGCCCGCGACAGCGACGGACTGTTCGATGGCCGTGGCCATGCCTGGAATGCGATCAACATCGACGGCAAGTGGTTCTTGGTCGATGCCACCTGGGATGCCGGTCACGTCAGTGGCTCGGGCTTCGTCGAGGACTACGACGCGGGCTACTTCATGACGCCACCCGAGGTGTTCGTGGCCTCGCACATGCCCGATGATCCCAAGTGGCAGCTGTTGCCCGCCGCGCTGTCGCATGGTGATTTTCTCCGGCAACCTCACCTGCGCCCCAGCTTTGCCGCGCTGGGTCTGGAGCTGGTCGAACCTCGGCGCGCGCGCCACGACGTGCGCCAGGGCGACCAGCTCACCCTGAACTTCACCAATCCCAACGGTTTTGCGCTGTCGGGCAGCGTTCGATCCACCGATGACGGCGATTCCAGCCATCGGCGGTGCAAGACCAACCAAGAGCGGACGACGATGGTCTGTACCTTCGACGATCCCGGCCGTCGCCTGATTGCGCTGTTCGGCCCCGAAGGCGCGTTCTTGGGCCAAATCTACGTCGACGTTCAGTGATTTAGGGCGAGCCGTCGACGATCATCGATCGCGAGCGACCGCCACGCCCGATATCCTGGGGCTGACGTGGTGATCCTTAGCCTTCGTATCGCTGTGACAACCCCTGCCTCGCTCGCGCTGGGCCTGGCCTGTTCCTCCATCATGCTGGCGCCCACCGATGCTCATGCGGTGGTGGTGCCCGGCGACCTCGTGCTGCGCACGGGCGACATCCCGGCCGGAGCACCCGCCGCGGTGGAGAACGTTCGCGCCCCGTTCGTCGAGTCCGACGGGGTCGTCGCGTTCACGGGCGCGCTGTCCAACGGGGATGAGTTCGTGTGGCGGGCGGGCCAGATCATCTGGCTCAACAGCGACGACCCGGATCTGTCGGGCTCGGCCGAGGTCTCCATGGGCACCAGCCCTGCGGGCGGCTTCATCTACAGCGTCGACATCGGGGGGCAAGACGGTGTGTTCACCCACCTCGGTGCGCTGACCGCCAGCGGCAGTCAGGCGATCGGTCAGCTCCCCGGTGCCCTGTCCACGTTCCACTCGCGCCCGACGATGGCGGCCAATGGAGCCGCGTGGTGGGTGGCGGGCATCAGCGACTCGGGCGGCGTGGGGACCGAGCGCCGCGCACTGCTCCGCAGTCCCACCGGTGCCGCGTTTCAATCCCATGTCATCTTCGAGAGCGGGGACCTCATCGATGGCTTCGTCATCGAGAACCCCGGCGGGATCGACAACGACTACCAGATCTCGCGCGACGAGGCTCACCTCATCGCCGTGCTCGACATGGAGACCGGCAACGTCCTGAACAATCGCTTCATCTATGTCGACGGTGCTCTGATCGCACGCGAGTCCGACCCCACTGGGGATGGAGACGGCTGGGCGAGCTTCGATCTGGTGACGATCAGCAGCACGGGGCACCACGCGTTCACGGGCGACACCAACGGCGCGATCTCGAGTGACGAGTTCATCGCCTACGACGGCGCGATCGTGGTTCGCGAGGGCGACGTGCTCGACGGGGTCACCCTCACCACGCCAGCCGCGGTGCGGTTCATCGCCCTCAACGACAACGATCGGTTGGTCCATGCCTGGAGCGCGGGCGGGGCAGAGACGATGTTCTTGTCGTGCGATCCGGCCCAGGCCGCGGCCTCCGCCCAGGCGGTCCTCGCCACCGGGGACGAGCTCGATATCAACGGCGATGGCATTGGCGATGGCCTGTTCATCACCGACTTTCAGGCCACCACCGGGACCCCAGGTCGGGCCTTTGGCGATGATGGATCGGTCTACCTCGAGGTCGATGTGCAGGAAGGGATGGCGATCGAAGAGGCGATCATCCGGGTCGCCGTCAGCTGCTGCGGGAACAATGTCGTGGACCCGGGCGAGCAGTGCGACGACGGGAACCTGAACGACGGCGACACGTGCAGCCACACCTGCCAGGGGGCGACGTGCGGCGATGGGGTGCTCAACCCGGGCGAGGCCTGTGATGACGGCAACCTCGTCGACCTCGACGGCTGCCTCCGTGATTGCACGACGGCCACATGTGGCGACGGTGTGCTCGAGGTGGGAGTGGAGGAGTGCGACGATCAAAACCCCGAGCAGACCGATGCCTGCCTGAGCAACTGCGAGCTGGCTTCGTGTGGTGACGGGATCGTGTGGGCGGGGGTCGAGGAGTGTGATGACGCCGATGGTGACGACACCGACGAGTGTCCGTCCAACTGCGCGAACGCGGCCTGCGGAGATGGATTCGTCCAGGCGGGAGTCGAGCCTTGCGACGACGGCAACCTCGACGAGACCGACGACTGTCTCACCGGCTGTGTGCCTGCCTCGTGCGGGGACGGCTTCATTCAGATGGGGGTGGAGCAATGCGACGACGCCAACCTCGACAACACCGATGTGTGTCTCGATACCTGCTTGGTCGCCACCTGCGGCGATGGCTTCGTGTGGGCGGGCGTGGAGATGTGCGACGACGGCAACCGCGATGACGGCGACGACTGCCCAGGCAACTGCGCGCCCGCGACCTGCGGAGACGGCTTCGTGCAGGAGGGGGTGGAGGAGTGTGACGACGGTAACCTCGATGACGACGACGACTGCCTCAGCACCTGCGTGACCCCATTTTGCGGGGACGGCTTCGTGCAGCAGGGCGTAGAGGAGTGCGACGACGCCAACGACGACGACAACGATCAGTGCCCGTCCACCTGCATGTTCGCGATCTGCGGGGACGGCTTTCACTTCACCGGGGTGGAGGAGTGTGACGACGGGAACGGAGTCAACACCGATGCTTGCCTCGACAGCTGCTTGGAGGCCTCGTGCGGCGATGGCTTCGTGCAAGAGGGCGTGGAGGAGTGCGACGACGGTGATCGCATCGACCCCGACGAGTGCTCCAACGCCTGCATGCTCCCCGACGCCGACCCCGACACCAGCGGTGGAGTGGACGACACCGCGGGCTCCGACACGATCGGTGGCGACACGACGACAGGTACGGTGAACGACGATTCGGGCACCACGAGCACCACCGGAGGGGCCGAGACCGAGACCCAAGGGGGAGCGGTTGACGACTCGGGCTGCAGCTGCACCACCGACCGGAAGCGACCGCTGCGCAAGCTGCCGTGGGCATGCATGCTGTTGATGGGGGTGGGTCTCGTGCGTCGGCGGCGGGTCGCGACATCCTCCAGGTCAGCCTGTGCTTGACAGCGTGCCCCGCCGCCAGACAGGCTGATGGCTGTGGTACGCATGCGGAATGTGATGGGGAGCGCGGTCTTGGCCGTCGTGGTGGCGAGCTGTGGCGGCACCGACAACGACTCTTCCCCCGCAGATCCGATGACATCGCTCGGTGGGGTGACATCGTTGGGGGCCAGCTCGTCTGGCAACGACGAGGCCGAGGTGACCGGAGCGCCCAAGCTCGATGCCAATGCCGGCACCATGGGTGACGACGGCATCGACACCGGGGACGATGGCTGCGAGAAGGTCGACCTGCTGTTCGTCATCGACGACTCGGGGAGCATGGCCGACGAGCAGTCCAACCTCATCGCCAGCTTCCCCGGCTTCATCTCCGCGATGCAGGAGGAGCTCGCCGAGACCGACGGCTATCACATCGGCGTCGTCACCAGCGACACGTACATCTACGACCTGGCCTGCTCGCCCCTGTCGGTCGGCAACCTCATCGCCCGCACGGGGGGAGCCGACGCCAGCAACGGCATCTGCACGCCCTACTCGTCGGGGCTGATGTACATGACCGAGCAAGACAACCTCGCCGACAAGTTTGCGTGTGCGGCTCAGGTGGGCACGGGAGGAGACGGCGACGAGCACCCCATGGAGGCCATGCTGACCGCGCTGTCGTCTCCGCTCATCGACGCGGGCAACTGCAACGAGGGCTTCTTGCGCGACGATGCGCTGCTGGTGGTCATCATCATCACCGACGAGGAAGACGACCACGAGACGGAGGCCGAGGCCTGCGACATGACGGCTCTGCCGGGCTCTCCGGGCGAGCCCAGCAGCTGGTTCGACGACCTGGTGGCGGTCAAGGGTGAAGAGAGCAACATCGTGGTGCTGTCGCTGGTGGGCCCGGACGCCGAGGCGGGATCGATGTGCCCTGCGCTCGACAAGTGCAACGGCGGTATCGTGGGAGCCGAGGTCGCCACGCGGATCCTCGAGTTCACGCGGATGTTCACGTTCGGCTTCATCGGGCCCGTGTGCGAGGACTACGGCCCGATCTTTCAAGAGTCGATCGGCGTGATCGCGACCGCGTGCGACGAGTTCAACCCGGTGGGCTGAGGTCGAAGTAGCGCCGGGGCGTGGTGCCCAGCTCGCTGCGAAAGGCCGCAATGAAGGCGCTGGGCGTGGCGTAGCCGACATCGAGGGCGACCTCGGTGACCGCACGTCCCTCGGCGAGCCGACGCAGCGCCGAGATGAGTCGCGCACGCTGCCGCCAGCGGCCGAGGGTCATCTGTGTCTGCGCCAGGAACAGCCGCTCCAGCGTGCGCCGGGTTGCACCGGCCTTGCGCGCTGCGTTGGCCAGCACGCCGGGCCGCCCCGGGTGCTCGATGATCACCTCGGCGGCGCGGCGGGCCCGGGGCTCCGCGGGCATCGGCAGCTGGAGCGGTGCGACGGGCAGGGTCTCCATGCGGTCGACCATCACCCGCGCCAGCCGAGCCTGCGCGGGTACGTCGCGATGGAGCAGCCCGACCCGCGTGGCCTCGAGGATCAGCTCTCGCAGCAGCGGCGGTACGTTGACCGCACAAGGGCTGCGGGGCATTCGCTGCCGAGTCATCGCACGTCGAAAGAACACCGTGCGCAGCTGTACCCGGCCCGTCATTGCCACCGCGTGCTCCACCCCGGCCGGGATCCACACCGCGCGATGCGGGGGCACCACCCACGTACCCCCGACCGTGGTCACGTTCATCACGCCGCGCGCCGCGTAGGCCAGCTGGTCCCAGCGGTCGAACGAGCGGGCCTCGATCCCCAAGTTGGCCGGGTGCGTGACGGCGTAGGTCCGCACCAGCAGCCGTGCCTCGGGATCGTGCGATTGTCGTGTTTTCGACATTCAATGACATCATAACGAATGTTTGACATCGTCGAGATCACTACGATGGCGGCCGTCATGATCAACACGGTGCAACACTTCGCCATCAACGCCGACGATCTTCCGCGTGCGCGCGCGTTCTACGAGAACGTGTTCGGTTGGCGCTTCGAGGCCTGGGGTCCGCCCGACTTCTTTCAGATCGTCAGTGGGACCGACGACGCACCAGGAATTCGGGGCGCACTGCAAAAGCGCCGCGAGATCGCGCCGGGCAAGAAGATCCACGGGTTCGAGTGCACGGTGGCCGTGGCCGACATCGACGCCGTGATCGCTTCGGTTCGCGAGGCTGGTGGCACGATCTTGATGGAAAAGAGCGTCATCGCCGGGGTGGGCACGCTGGTGTTCTTTGCCGATCCCGAGGGCAATGCCGTGGGGGCGATGCAGTACGATTTCGAGATCGAGTAGGCGGTGACTGGCCGCGGGCTCAGATCGTCAGCTCGTCCCACTGTTGTTCGTCGCGGCTGTCGTGCTCGATCCGCGTGGCCCAGGCGGTGATGAGGGCGTCGATCGTCTCGCTGCGAAGGATGGAGACGATCGTTGGTCGCAGGCCGAGGTCGGCGGCGACACGGTTGCGAAGCTCGACCGCCATCAACGAGTCGAGGCCCAGGGAGGTTGGGGCGCGGCTGGTGTCGATGCGTGCGGGGGCGCAGCGAAGGATGCGGCCCAGCCTCCAGCGTAGGTAGGCACCCAGGGTCTGCGTCCGGGTTTGCAGATCTTGGGCCGCGAGCTGTGCGGGGGAGGGCACGACCCCGTCGGCGGAGGAGGTCTGCACCGGTTCGGGCGCGCTGGAATCGTCCGCGAGCGAGCGCACCAGAGGTTGTGTGGCCTCGCCGGGGTGTCGTTGCGACCAGGTGGGCCAGTCGATGTGCATCGCGCCGACGTGCGGGACCCGATGGTGGAGGGCCCGCTCGAGCACGGCGAGCGCGGACCGAGGGGCCATGGGTACGAAGCCCTCGAGTCCGCGCCCCTGCGATGCCACGAACCGCTCGGCCATGCCGCCCGCGACCCACGGCCCCCAACCGATCGTGGTGACAGGGCTTCCGGCGGCGCGTAGCCGCTCGGCGAGTGCGTCCTGATAGGCACTGGCCATCACGTAACCACCCAGCAGCGGCGAGCGGAACATGGATGCTGCCGACGAAAACAGCACCAGGAAATCGAGGCTCCCGAAGACCTGTGCCAGCATCTCGCTGCCGCGGACCTTGGCCGCCAGCTGCTGCGACAGGGGGTGGGCATCGAGCTCGACGACGGGGCCCACGTGCTGGATGCCCGCGGCGTGGACGATGCCACGGATCGACGGACGGCCTTCGGAGGACCAGGTCGAGGCGAGCCGGCCGAGGGCGTCGGCGTCGGCAATGTCGCACGCCACGGGATACACCGCGGCGCCGCAGGCCTCCAGCTGGCGCACCACGGCCACGCGGGGATCGTCGATCTCACCCCATGCTTGCCGCTCGGGCAGCGAGGTCCGACCCAACACCAGTAGGTGTCGAGCACCACACTCGACGAGCCAACGACCCACCTCGCGACCCAGCCCTCCCAGGCCGCTCGCGACGACGTAGGTCGCGTCGGGGCGCAGCTGCAGTGGAGGGGCGGTGGCCAGTGGCGTCGGCCGCAGTCGCAGGCCGAGCCGTGTCTCGCCACGCAGAGCGACCACTGGTTCGTGGCCGTCAGCGCTGCACACCGCTCGGGCGAGGGCGTCGGCAGCAGCGTGGACCGAGCCCTGGGGGTCGAGGTCGATCACCTGCGGCCGCAGTGGCTCGTGCTCGACCTGCGTCACCCGAGCCAAGCCCCACAGTGCGGCCTGCACCGGATCGCGGTGGGGGAGGCTCGGCGCGCCGGCCCGGGTCACCAGCCACGGCTGGACCTGCGTGGGCTCCAGTCGGCGGAGCAGGTCGCCGTGGGCGACGGCGGCATCGGGCAGGTCGGCGGAGTTCGAGACGGTGGTGAACGACAGATCGATCAGAGCCTCGGCGCCCACCCAGGCATCGTCGAGGGCATCGAGGGAGGGTGAACGCGAGACCTCGGTCCCCTGTCGCGCCAATGCGTCGACCACCGCATTCGCCAGCGCCCCGTGCCCGATGACCCTTACCGCGCGAGACGGCTGCGGGGCGACGAGCGGACGGGCTTCCCACTGCAAGGCATACGTCCATCCCTCGACATCGTCTTCGACCGGAGGGCGCGACGAGGTGTTGTCGGCGGCACCACGGCGCGAAGGCAACCAATGGCGTCGCTCCGAGAACGGGTAGCGGGGCAGCGATCGCACTGGAGTCGGCCCACGGACGACCGCGTTCCAGTTCACCGCATGTCCCCGTGCGTAGACTCGGGCCACGGCCTGAAGCCACTGGTGGTGCTCGTCGCCCTGATCGCTGTTGCGCCGGGTCGAGGGCACCAGCGCCGCGTCGTCGATGCTCAACGCGGTCACCCCTTGCTCGATCGACGGGAGCAAGACCGGGTGCGGGCTGATCTCCACGAAGTCGCGGTAGCCCTGCGCCAGCAGCTGCTCGACCACGGGCCAAAGTCGCACCGGGTCACGGAGGTTCCGAACCCAGTACGCCGCGTCGAGCTGGGGGCCCTCGACAGGGCGTGCCGTCACCGTCGACCACAGAGGGACATCGCCCGGGCCTGGGCTCGATCCGGCGAGGACGTCGAGCAACTGGGGCCGAAGTTCGTCCATCGTCGGGTGGTGCGAGGCCACGTCGACGTCGATCGCACGCATCTCCACGCCCTGAGCTTCCAGCACGCGGGCCCAGTCATCCAGCGCTTGGACGGGGCCGGAGAGTACGGTGGTGCTGGGACCGTTGATCGCCGCGATGGCGATTGAAGCGGGGCGCGACTCGGCCAGGCGCTCGGCCGAAGCGAAGGCCAGCCGCATGGTGCCCGTGCCGCGCAGACGCAGCATTCGACGGCTTCGCTCGACGATGATCCGCACCGCGTCGGGCAACGCGAGGATCCCCGCGACGTGGGCGGCCGCAACCTCACCCATGCTGTGGCCCACGACCACCGCTGGTTCCACCCCGAGGCTTCGCCATAGCGACGCCATGGCGACGGCGAGGGACAGCAGCAGCGGCTGGACCACATCGATTCGGTGCAGTTGCGGCGCTTCACTGTGCAGCGCATCGCAGACCGACCAACCCGTCTGGGCTCGGATCTCGGCGTCGCACGAGTCCAATGCTTCGCTGAATGCCGGCTCGGCCGCCGCGAGAGCTCGACCCATGCCCATCCACTGCGATCCTTGGCCCGGAAACACGAACACCGGGCCGCGCGGTCGCCCGGAGACTGGGGGAGCGGCGGGCGTGCTCGACCAGTCATCGAGGCCTGCGACCAACTCCTCACCGCTGTGGCCGACCACCGCGACTCGGTGCGACAGATGGCTGCGATGTACGGCTGCCGACGCGCAGCCCTCACCGACCGACGCGTTCGGTTCATCGCGCAGCCACGCCGCCCACCGCGACACCAGCTGACGCAGCGCCTGGGGGTCGTGAGCCGAGATCGGCAAGATGTGCGCACGCCCAGGCACGGTGGCGGGCCGATCCGCCGGGGCTTGGGGCGCGGGCCCCAGCAGCACGTGCGCATTGGTGCCCCCCATGCCGAACGAGCTCACCCCGGCGATTCGCGACCCCGTCCAGGCGGCTCCGTCGGTGGTCACGAACATGCGAGACTGGTCGAGGTCGATCGCCGGGTTGAGCTCGCGCAAGTGGAGGCTGGGTACCCACCGCTGGTGCTCGATGCACGCGATCGCCTTGAGCATCCCCGCCATCCCGGCGGCAGCTTCGAGGTGTCCGACGTTGGTCTTGATCGATCCGATGGCGCACGGCTCGCTCCCGGCCCCGTACACGGCGTCGAGCGCCTCGATCTCGATGGGGTCACCCAGCGCGGTTCCGGTGCCGTGGGCCTCGATCATGGAGATCTGGGCGGGCTGCAGCTTGGCGTCGTGCAGGGCTTGCCGCAGCACTCGCTGCTGCGCGAGTCCGTTGGGCGCGGTGAGTCCATTGCTGCGGCCATCCTGATTGACGGCGGAGCCGAGCAGCTGCGCCCGCACGCGACGACCCGACGCGACGGCGTCCTCCATGCGCTCCAGCACCAGCGCCGCCGCGCCCTCGGCCCGCACGAAGCCATCGGCTCGCGCATCGAATGCCTTGCACCGGCCGTCGGCCGCCATCATCCCCCATCGCGACAGCGCCATGGTCTCTTCGGGGCCGAGCAACAGATTGACGGCGGCGACGATTGCTCGGTCGATCTCCCGGGCTCGCAGCGCTCGCAAGGCCAGGTGTGTCGCGACGAGCGACGAGGAGCAGGCGGTGTCGACGACCATGCTGGGGCCCTGGAGATCGAGGGCGTACGACACTCGATTGGCCGCGATCCCATGGTGGGTTCCCGAGGCCGTGTACGCATCGATCGCGAGGGGATCGGCCATGGCCAGCTGGGTATAGTCGCGCTGGTACAGCGCCACGTAGACGCCCGTACGGGTGCCCGCGAGCGCCTGCCGGGAAAGCCCGGCGTCTTCGATTGCGTGCCACACCGTCGTCAGCAGCAGTCGATGCTGCGGATCGAGGGTGGCTGCTTCACGTGGGCTGACCCCGAAGAAATCGGCATCCCACTGGTCGACGGCGGGCAGCAGCCCAGCAAAGCGAGTGCTCACGGTGCCCGGCCGTTCGAAATTGGGATCGTACAGCGTGTCCACGTCCCAGCGGGTCGCAGGGATCTCGGCAATGGTGTCGACGCCGTCGCGCAACACGGTCCACAGCGCCTGTGGATCGGGAGCACCCGGGAATCGGCAGTCCAGGCCGACCACGGCGGCGGTGCGCAGGGTGGCGCGTCGTGCTGCGATGCGCTCGAGCAGCACCCGGCGGTCCACCGAGGACGACCCGTCATCGCCGGTCCCATCACCGCTTGCGTTCATCGATCCCTCCGCTTGGTCGTTGTCTCCACCGTCACTGCTCGGGTACCTTGTCGGTCGAGCCGCGGATGATCTACCACCCTTCCACGGGCGGACGGCCTCACGATCCACGCGACCCGGACGATCGTTCGATCGCGATCGTGGGCATGGCCTGCCGATTCCCGGGTGCTCCCGATCCCACCGCACTGTGGCGGCTGCTGGTCGATGGAATCGAGGCGCTGGACGAGGTGCCGCCGCAGCGTTGGCCCGGGGCCGCACACGTCGATGCCGATCGTCGCGCTCCGGGAAAGATGGTCACCGCTCGTGGCGGCTACCTGCCCAACGTGACGGATTTCGACCCGGACTTCTTCGGCATCAGCCCGCGCGAAGCCAGCCAGATCGACCCTCAGCAGCGTCTGGCGCTCGAATTGGCGTGGGAGGCCCTCGAAGATGCCGCGGTGCGCCCGGCCTCGCTGCGGGGCTCGGCGACGGGCGTGTTCATGGGCGCCATGTGGCACGACTACGAGCGCCTGCACCAGCTGCACGACATCGAGCAACACTCTGGAACGGGGTGGCACCTGGGGGTGATCCCGGGTCGAGTCTCGTATGCACTGGGCTTGCGGGGTCCGAGCATGGCCATCAACACGGCGTGTTCCTCGTCGCTGGTGGCCATCCATCTGGCGTGCAAAGCCCTGCTCGAAGGCGAGGCCACGATGGCGCTGGCCGGGGGCGTGAGCCTGATGCTCACACCGCATGTGAGTGTGGCGATGTCGAAGTTCGGCGGTACTTCGCCGAGCGGCCGCTGCTTTTCCTACGACGCGCGTGCCGATGGCTACGTGCGCGGTGAGGGGGGTGGCGTGGTGGTGCTTCGGCGTTTGCACGACGCGATCGAGGCAGGCGATCGAATCTTCGCCTGTATTCGGGCCAGCGCGGTCAACAATGATGGTGCCAGTGAAGGTCTGACGGTGCCCAGCGGCGCGGCCCAGCGCAGTCTGCTGCGCGATGTGTATGCGCGCAGCGGTGTGTCGCCAGCGGCCGTGGGCTTCGTCGAGGGCCACGGCACGGGGACGGCGGTCGGAGATCCGATCGAAGCGCAGACCCTCGGGCAAGTCCTCGGGGACGGCCGTTCCGAGCCACTCTGGTTGGGTTCGATCAAGCCGAATATCGGCCACACCGAGGCGGCATCCGGGGTGGCTTCGCTCATCAAGGCGACCCTCGCCGTGCATCGGGGTCTCATCCCGCCGAACCTCAACTTCGAACATCCCAACCCCGCCATCGACTTCGACGCGCTCAAGATCAGGGTTCCCACTACAGTTCAGTCCTGGAGGGGTCGTCGCTGGGCCGGCGTCAACTCGTTCGGGTTCGGCGGAACCAACTGTCACCTCGTGATCGGCGAGCGCCCGAGCCCCACGCCCGTCGCGACCGCGCCGATGGACGGTCCGCATCTGTTGACCGTCTCTGGCCACACCGAGTCTGCCGCGTCGGCGCGCATGCAGCAGCTGTGCGCGGTGGCCCAACACGAAGGCGTGAGCGTCGGCGACGTGGCCCACACACTGCTCCATCGACGCGACCATCTCGAGTACCGAATGGCCCTCGTCGTGCGCCGAGCCGACGAGATCACCCGGGCGGTCGCCGACGATCGAGTATTGCGCGGCCAGGCCACCCCATCACCAGCGATTGCCTTCGCGTTCTCCGGTCAGGGCTCGCAGTGGACGACGATGGGACAGCGGCTGTGGACCACGCGGCCCGCGTTCGCCCGGGCGCTGCGCCAGTGCTCCGCGGTGATGGAGCCGATGATCGGGTGGTCGATCGCCAGGGCCGTGGCCGAGGGCGACCTCGAGCCCCACTTGCAGCGCGTCGATGGAATCCAGCCTGCGATCTTCGCGATGCAGTGTGCGCTGTGCGAGACGTGGCGGTCGCTCGGGGTCGTTCCCGGCGCCGTGGTTGGGCACAGCATGGGTGAGGTTGCGGCGGCGGTGGCAGCCGGGGCGCTGCGCATGGAGGATGGTGCTCGCATCACGTGCGCGCGGGCCAAGCTGTTGGCGCGGATATCCGGACAGGGCGGGATGCTGTCGCTCGCGCTGCCCGTGGAGCGAGCGCGCGAGGTGATCGCACGGCGTCCCGGGCTTTGCGTCGCCGTGGACGGCGGGATCGGCTCGACGGTGGTCTCCGGTGACCACGATGGGCTGCGGTGGCTGGCGCATGCAATGGAGGCGCAGGGCATCGAGCATCGCGCTGTCCGTGTCGATGTGGCCGCGCACAGCCCTCAGATCGACGCCATCGCCGATGAGCTGCTCGCCGCGATCGAGGACATCCGGCCGCGCTCCACCTCCATTCGAATGATCTCTTCGGTCACCGCGGGGCCGGTCGACTACAGCCAGCTCTTGCCCGAGTACTGGGTGTCGAATCTTCGTGACCCGGTGTGGTTCGGTGCCGCGGCACGACAGGTGGTCGCCGAGGGCTTCGACACCCTGGTGGAGGTCAGCCCCCATCCCCTGCTCGTGTATCCGCTGCGGCAGCTGGCCCGCGAGGCGGACCGATCGATCACGATCGTGGGCACGCTGCGTCGCGACCGAGCGGATGACGAGATGTTGCTGGAGGCGGTGGCCCAGCTGCACTGCCGCGGCGTCGATGTGATGCACGAGCAGCCCGGCCGGCCGTGCACGTTGCCCGCCTACCCGTGGCAGCGGCGACGGTTTTGGCCACGGTCGCAGCCCCGTCCCCGTCCGGTGGCTGTCGATGCCCAGCTGAAGTTCGATCCCTCGCGGGTACCGGCCCTCGGCGCTCACCGGGTGCAGGGGCGCTCGATCGTCTCGGCGGGTGTCGTCGTCGACCTCGCCATGCGGGCGTGGTCGGCGGTCGATGCTTCGGGTGGTGGTGTTGCCCTGCACTCGCTCGCGTTCACCACCCCGTTGTCGGGCGATCTGCCCGTGGTGCTCACCTTGGCTGAGGGGCTGCTGACGGTGGCGACGGCGGACGACGAGCCAGGAGTCAACGCGCGCTTGGAGCGGGCGCAGCCGGACGCTCGCGCGGATCAGATCCCATCGGTGGTGGGCGCCACGGCGCTCACGGCCGCGCAGCACTACGCCGCGGTCGAGGCACGCGGCGTGCAGTACGGTCCATCACTGCGGGTGATCGAGCGGATTGCCGTGAGCGACGGACGGGCGGACGCCGAGATCGATCCATGCGCATCCTCGGCGGCTCGACTCGACGCCGTCTTTCAGGCCGTGCTCGCCGCGACCCCCGACGGCAAGCGGTATGTGACCGAGGGGGTGGCCATGGCGACACTCGACCCGCAGAGGCTCGCAACGGTGCGCCGCGTGGTGGCCACGGTGGCGTTGCATGAGGACTCGGCCCGCGGGCGGGCATGGCTGCTGGATGGCACGGGCGACGTCGTGGGGCAGGTGCAAGGGGTTCGCCTGACCGCACTGTCGGCGGCCAAGAGCGTGGCGCGGGTTCATCGGTGGATGCCGTCGCCCTCGCCCGAGCGACCCCCGAACTCCGACTCGTGGGTCGTGCTCGATGGCGACGATCGAATCGCGGCCCGCGTGGCCAAGTCGCTCGGCGCCCCGCGTGTGGAGCTTCCGGCTTCGGTGCAGACGCTGGCGGGACACCGCGCGGTCGTGCTGCCGATCGCCATCGGCGACGAGGCGCTGCTGTCATCGACGGCGCTCGCATGCCGCCATGTGCTCGCGGCCGCACGCGCGTGCGTTGCCTTGTCCGAGCTGCCCCCGCTGGTGATCATCACCGAGCGCGGCGAGACCACGGAGACGAACGAGCGGCCGTGCCCCGGCCCCTCGGCCCTCCAGGGGCTGGTGGGTGTGCTTCGCGTCGAGTATCCCGGTCTGCGCATCGTCACCATCGACACCGCCGACGCGCATCAGACCCGTTGGCCGACCATCGTCGCCACGGCGCTCGACGGTCGTGAGGACCGGATCGCGGTCCGGGGCGAGGCCGCGTCGCCGCAGCTGCTCGTCCCACGTCTGGTGCAGTCGCCCTGGTCTCGCTCGGCGTGGTCGGTGCCCACGCGCGGCACGGTGGTGCTCAGCGGAGGACTCGGAGGCATTGGCCGCGCCGTCGCAGGATGGTTGGTCGATCGAGGGGTACCCCGGGTGTTGCTGCTGGGTCGGCGGGAACTGGACGACGAGGCGCGGGGCTTCCTCCATGCTCTGCGTGCACGAGGCGGGGGGATCAGCCGAGTCGACCACGCGGCGGTGGACATCGGCGATCGCTCCGCTCTCGAAGCCGTGCTCCCGCATCCCACCGATCCGGTGGTGGGGGTGATCCATGCGGCGGCGGTCCTTGGCGATGCACCCGCGCTGGCGCTCGACCCCGCTACGTTGCGGTCCGTGCTGTGGCCCAAGCTCGAGGGGGCGTGGAATCTGCACCACGCCACGCGCAACCACGAGCTCGATCACTTCGTGATGTTCAGCTCGCTTGGCGGTTGGGTCGGCTTGCCGGGGCAGGCTGCCTATGCAGCGGCCAATGCCTTCCTCGACGGCCTCGCCGCGCATCGTCGTACCCAGGGCCTTCGGGGGACCAGCATCGGGTGGTGCGGCTGGGAGGGGCTTGGGTTCGCCCGCACTGCGGGTGGATCGGCATCGCTGCAGCGGCTGGCTCGGGATGGCATCGGAACCCTGCCGGCCCACGAGGCCTTCGACGTTCTCGAGCATGCGCTCGCGGGCGATGTACCGCCTGCGTTCGCGGTGATGCCTCCCCACCGCGCACCGGCCTCTTCGGTGACCGCGAGGCTCGACGCACTGCGCGGCCAATCGATCGTGCGCCAACGAGCGGCGCTCACCGAGCACGTGCTCACCGAGGTTGCGGCCGTGCTTCGCGAAGACATTGCACGCGTCGATCCGGGGCGGCCGCTGCGAGAGCTCGGGCTCGACTCTCTGATGTCGGTGGAGCTCGCAGAGCGACTGGGCCGTCGCCTCGACGTCGAGGTGTCGACCACACTCATCTGGCGGTACCCCACCGCCGACGGGCTGGTCGGTCACTTCCTCGGTTCGATCGCGCCGCCCTCGGACTCCACGCCCGGGGTGGCGCCCCCGGCCTCGGCTGAGCCCCCAACCGTCGTCGAGCTCGACGCCATCGTCGAGCAGCTCGATGATCTCAGCGACGAAGAGGTAGAGGCCCTGACCGGTGCACTCTGAGGCCCGTCGCCTGCTGGGACAGCTGCGGGCGCGAGGGGTGCAGGTGCGCCTCCACGGCGACGATCTACGTGTTCGCGCCCCACGTGGGGTGCTCGATCAGGCGCTGCAGCAGCGCCTCCGTGGGCTCAAGCCCGCGCTGCGGCAGGTGCTCCGCGATGAGGCTCGACGCGCTCCGCTGACGGGGGCCCAGCGTCAGCTGTGGTTTGGCGAGCAGCGAAACCCGGGCAGTCACGCGCATCACCTGGTGATCGACGCACACCTCGAAGGCCTCGTCGATGTTGCCGCGCTGCGGGGCGCGCTCGAGCAGCTGGTCGCTCGGCACGACGCGCTGCGTACTCGCTTCACCGCGCACGAAGGTGTGCCCGAGCAGGTGGTGGGGCCTGCATTCACCCTCGACCTCGATCCTGCCCTCGGCGAGGGCCTCGATCCCACCACGGGCCCCGTGTTCGTGGCTCGGCTGCATGCGCTCGGCCGCGACCGTCATCGGCTGCGCCTGCGCATCCACCATCTGGTCATCGACGGAGGCTCGCTGTCGGTCTTGCTCGACGAACTCGGCGCCTTGATGCGAGGCCAGGTGCTGCCGCCAGTCCGACACTCACCGCTGGCGCTGGCGCGCTCGATGCAGGCCCACGAGGCCGCCCCGGACTTCGATGCTCGGCTCGATCCTTGGGTCGACCGCTTGGGCGGGGTGCGCCCCGTGATGCTGCCCAGCGACCGCCCTCGCCGGGCGCAGCCTTCCGATCGCGGTGGGCGTGTCTGCCGGACCCTCGATGTCGAGACCTGGGCGGCGGTGGGGCGACTGGCTCGTGCTCACGGTGCGACTGCGTTCACCGTGCTGGCGGCGGCGCTGGGCCTGGTCTTGTCGCGCTGGACCGACGACACGACGCCGTGTCTCGGCATCCCGCACGCGGGTCGGACCCTGGCCGAGCACGAGGGAGTGGTGGGGATGTTCGTCGACACCACACTGCTCGCCCTCGATCTCGGGGGCGACCCGAGCTTCTCGACGCTCGTCGCTCGGACCCGAGATGGCTGGCTCGCATGCCTCGAACACGCCGATCTTCCGCTGGACCGGGTGATCGCTCGACGTCGCACTCGCGGTCACGGTGAGCCGCTTCCCGATGTCACCCTCAATTTCATTCCGTTCGGAGATCTGAGGTTGAGCTTGCCGGGCGTCGAGGCACAGCTGACGGGGCACATGCCGGGGTCTCGCTTCGACCTCACCGTCTATGCCTATCCCCGCGAAGACACCCTGGACGTGGAGCTGGCCTACCGGGCCGAGTCGTTTCACGAGGCCCGAATGGTCGCGCTGTGGGAGCAGCTTCGGCACGTGCTCGTGCAGGCCACGGCGCAGCCGGAGCATCGGGTGTCGATGGTCGCGCTGTCGCCGATCGACGCAGTGCCCGTCCGAGCGCGGCCCGAGTGGAGCGCGGCGCGACAGCCCGATCTGTTGGCCCAGGTGGAGGCGGTCCAGACGACACGAGCCGCGGTGGTGGGCGTCGGCACGACCCTCGACTACGGTCGGCTGTGCGCGCGGGCCAAGTCCGTCACCGCCACGCTGCAGCATGAAGGCCTGGGACCCGGGGATCGGATTGCCATCATCGGGCGGCGGGAATCCGACCTGCTGGTCGCACTGCTGGGGGTATGGGGAGCAGGCTGCACGATGATGATCGTCGATGCGTCGCACCCGGTGGCTCGGCTGTCCGAGCAGCTGGCCCTCGCCGATCCTCGGGGGTGGATCGCGATCGGTGCCACGGGCCCGCGGCTACCGAACCTCGCCGACTGCATCGAGATCGCCATTGCTCACGACACCGACGGGCACGAAGCGGTGGAGTGGTCACGGCCCCCACCGGAGGCGCCCGCGTACATTGCCTTCACCTCGGGGACCACGGGGACTCCGCAGGCCGTCGAGGCCGGCTTCGCCCCGCTGGTGCACGGCCTGGCCTGGTATCACGCGACCTTCGAGACCGCGCCCGACGATCGCTTCGCCCTGCTGTCGGGGCTTGGCCACGACCCGGCGCTGCGCGACATGTTGGCTGCCGTCACCCGTGGCGCGAGCGTGCACATCCCGCCCGACGACCCCATTCGCATGGGTCCTGGTCTCGCGTCGTGGATCGATGCCGAACGCATCACCACCTTGCACCTGACCCCGTCGCTCGCACGCGTGATCGCAGCGGCAGCTGTTGGCCCCCTGCGGGCCGTTCGTCGGGTGATCTTCGGTGGCGCGCCGCTGCGAGGCACCGATGTGGCGCGATGGCAGGCGCTTTGTCCTGATGCGGCGTTGTTCAACGCGTACGGAACGACGGAGACGCCGCAGATCGTCTGTTGTCGAGCGATCACGAAGGACGATGCGCGCGCGCAGACCGTGCCGATCGGTGTGCCCATCGATGGTGTCGGCATTGCGCTGCACACTGCGAAGGGGGGCCCGGTGGGCCTGGGAGAAGTCGGAGAGATCGTCGTCCACAGCGAGTACCTCGCGCGACAATGGCGGGGTGCGGCACGGACGGACGGGGGATTGGGTGGTTCGTGCTACCGCACTGGCGATCGTGGACGGTGGCGGCTCGATGGCGCGGTGGACTTCGTCGGTCGTGCCGACCGCCAGCTGGAGATCCGCGGTCAGCGAATCGAGGCGGAGGACGTCGAGCATGCACTGCTCGCGGCTCCGGGGGTCACCCAGGCCGCGGTGGCGGCACGCCCAGACCCCCATGACGCTGACGAACGGGAGCTGGTGGGGGCCGTCGTCGGGCCGCCCCTCACGGATGCGGCGTCGGTCGATGCCATCCGCCGCGCGATGCTCCAGCGGCTCCCGGCCGCGATGGTGCCCTCGCGGCTGACCATCGTTGCGGCGCTCCCGCTCACGTCACGGGGCAAGACCGACACCGATGCGGTGGCGGCGTTGTCATTCGAGCACGACACCACCGCCGAGCCGAGTGGTGGCCCCCGACACGGGCTGCAGCGTGCTGTGGCCGCGATCTGGGCCGAGCTGCTCCACTGCGGGGACGTTGGACTGCACGACGACTTCTTTGCATGCGGGGGCCATTCGCTCCGCGCGGTGGAGCTGGCCGCACGGATCCAAGCCCAGCTGGGGCGCCCGGTCCCCGTCGCGATGATCTTCGAGCATCCCACGCTCGGTGATCTCGCGCAGGCCTTGGCTCGTCCGGCGGTCGATGCTGCTCCACTGCGCAGTCTGCCTCCGGATGTCGTGCCCCAGGCCTCGGTGACCCAGCAGCGGCTGTGGCTTCTCGACACGCTCGACGACGGTGCTCCGCAGCTACGCATCGACCACGCCCTCCAGTGCATCACGCCGCTGGATGCCCAGGCTTTGGACCGGGCGCTCGTCGATCTCGAACGACGCCACGAGCCGCTGCGCACCGTGCTGGTGCTGGAGGGCAGTACGCTCGTGCAGCGGGTGCAGGCCGGGCGCACCACCATCGTCGAAGGCCAGCCCCCCGATCGAGTCGAGCTCGACCTCGGCCGTGGCCCGGTGTGGCGGGCGTTCGTCTGGACCGCAGGGGTCGACGATCATCGGCTTCGGTTGGTCATTCACCATGCCGCTGGCGACGCGGCGGCGATGGAGGTGCTGACCGGGGACTTGGTGGCGCTGTACCAGGCCCATGTGGCAGGCAAGCCCGCCGACCTCCCGCCGTTGACCCATCGCTACGCGGAGATCGCGGCATGGCAGCACGATCACCTCACGGGTCCAGGTCAGCAGGCGTTGCTCGAGGCGTGGCGGCAGCGCCTGTCCAACGCCCCTCCGCTGATGCTGCCGCTGGCCCGAGCCCGGCCGCACCGCCAGGGTTACCGAGGTGCACGGGTCGATCGAACTCTCGATCCCCCTGCGGTGGAGGCCATCGAGCGGTGTGCTCGAACCGCGGGGGCCACCCCGTTCATGGTCTTGCTCACCGCGCTGGGTGCCGTGCTCGCGCGCTGGGGCGGCACCGACGACCTCACGATCGGCACGCCGGTCGGCATGCGCCCGCACCCCGCCGCGGCTGCAGTGGTGGGGCCGTTTCTCAACCTCGTGGCGATCCGGATCGATGCTGCGGGTGATCCTCCCCTGGACGCACTACTGGCCCGCGTACGCGGACGCGCGCTGGAGGCGTTTGCTCGCGCCACGCTGCCCCTGACGCAGGTGCTCCAGACGGTGAAGCCCGACCGCGCCCTCGACCGCACGCCGCTGTTCTCGGTGCTGTTCAACATGATCGACGCCGACGCCACCGATCGCGCGTGGGCGCAGCTGGGGGCCCGGCGGACCGCCCCTCACGAGGTCGTCGCGCGCTACGACCTGGCGGTGTACGCCGTGCGCCGCTCGACCGGCATGACGCTGTCGGTGGTCTACGACCGCGACCTGTTCGACCCCGGACA
>JAHZJA010000016.1 GCA_022601155.1 Deltaproteobacteria bacterium
CTCGATCATCGCGTCGCAGCCGGATTTCATGGATCTGTTCGCGACCGAGGCCCCCGCCGCTGGCCTCGAGCTGACCATCGGCAGTCTCACCCTGCTGTTCAGCGATCTGACCGGCTCGACGGCGCTGTACGAGACCGTCGGCGATGCCCGGGCCTTCGCGATCGTGCAAGAACACTTCGGGCTGATGGAGCAGGCGATCGCAGCCCACGAGGGCGCGGTGGTCAAGACGATGGGCGACGCGGTCATGGCCAGCTTCGGCGCGCCGCAACACGCGGTGGCCGCGGCGCTCCAGGCCGTCCGCGAGACCGAGGCCAAGCACGGCACCCTCGACATCGGGGTCAAGGTCGGCATCCACGATGGTCCATGCCTCGCCGTGCGTGCCAACGATCGGCTCGACTTCTTCGGTACCACCGTCAACCTCGCGGCTCGGCTCCAGGGGCAGGCCGGCGCGGGCGAGCTGGTCATGATGGAGCATCTGGTCGACCACCCGGCGGTGGCGCCGTTGTTGCCCGCCGGGCCGCGTCGCGCGGTGACCGCTCATCTCAAGGGAATCTCGGACGCGCAGCGATTGGTCGCGATCGATCTTCGCCCGCAGACCGCCCCCGAGAGTCCATCGACGGGGCAATAGCAGAGCACACGACGCTCTTTTCGAGGCTCGGAGCCGCAGCGCTTGCGCCCCTGCGTGCCATCGGACAGGATTCGGCGGCCGTAGCCCATGGCGCAGGTCACCGACTACAAGCTCCACCGCGTGCTCGCCCGATTTCCCTGGCGACGCCGCAAGCCGCGATCGGGGCAGCAGGGTCATCCGCCCATCGGGCTGATGTTCCGCGAGGGCCAAAAGCTGTGGGCGGACCCGCGGGACCTCGCCAAGTTCGGAGACCCCGGCCCCGCGCTGGTGTGCGTGGCCATGCACTCGGACACCACAGGGCAGACGTTGCTGCGCTCGCTGGTCGAGCACCACGCCGAGCAGCAGGGAATCGACCTCCCGCCCGACGTCCCGGACATCACCAAGACCGGGCTGACCGTGCTCGAAGGCCTCATCGAGGACGCCGGGCTCGACCCCGAGCACACGGTGGGGCCCCACGCGCTGGGCGACCTCATCACGGCCACCTGGGCCATCGCCGCGGCCGCCCGCGCACCGCTCGTCGCCGAGGCCTGACCTCACCCGACCCCGATCGGGGGGCCGCGGTCATCGTTGGCCTCGGCTCGCCTGCAATCGATTTCACGAGAGGCCTCCCGGCTGGACTCTTCGTGTCGAGCGGCCCGATCCGGCCGTCGAGTGACAACGTAACCCTCCAGTAGGAGCAACTGGTGTTGCCATCCACACGCTCCATGCACAGAGCCCTGGGGACAAATCACTGGGTTTTCGAAAGCTGTTCGCTGGCACGCAATGTGAAGAGTCGGCCCCCGTCTTGAACTTCGAAAGCTCGTCCATCCAATGACTCGGCACCAAGCGCTCTTCCTCCGTCACATCCTGCTCGCAGGTGGGGTGGCGATGAGCGTCCTCGCGTTCGTCGTGGCGCTTCAGGTCCGCGTCTGGATCGGCCAGGCCGACGCAGAGCTCGGTCCGCTGTCGTCGGTCGACAGCTACGGGATGATGCTGCTGGGTATGACGCCCCTGTGGGCGGTGGCCTTGGCCGTCACCGGAGCCCAGCAGTTCCGAGACGGCCTGTGGCCGGCCACGGGGCGATACGCCCGCATGGTGGGGCTCGGGTTGCTGCTGCTCATCGGCGCCAACTTCGTGCTCCACCTCCACTTCGTCTCCCGAAGCTTCGTGTTGCTGTTCGCCGTGACCCAGCTGGCCCTGCTGGTCGGCGGTCATGCGGCGCTGTTGGGCCTGTTGCGGCTGCGCGGCCGGGAGCTCGACCACCGCGTCCTGGTGGTGGGGTGCGACGACGAGGCCGTGCGCTTCGCCGCTTCGCTCCGCAACGGCGCATGGAGCCAGCACCTGGTCGGCTTCGTGGGCGTTCCCGAGCACCCGCGGCTCGCCGCCGCCTCTCCCGTCGTCGGCGAGATCGAGTCGCTGGCGTCCCTGCTCGATCACCAGACGGTCGACGAGGTGGTGTTCACGGGGTCCGACCGGTCGGCTCCGGTCCTCGCCGCGGTCGATGCCTGTCACGTGCGTGGCGTCGACGTGATGATGTCGATGCCCACCATCGTGCCCGGCCGCGGACAAATGAAGATGACCGAGATGTCGGGGGCTGGCCTGCCGATGCTCAGCATCAGCCAGACGCCGTCGGCCCAGGGTCAGCACGCAGCCAAGCGCGTGTTCGACCTCGTCGGCGCCGCGGTGCTGCTGCTGCTCGCTGCCCCCGTGATGCTCCTCGCTGCGCTCGCCGTGCGGCTCCAATCGCGTGGCCCCGTGCTGTTTCGTCAGGTTCGAGCCGGCCGCAACGGTCGCGAGTTCCAGATGCTCAAGTTCCGCTCGATGGTGGTCGACGCCGAGGCCCAGCGTGAAGCCCTGGCCCACCTCAACGAGATGGACGGACCGGTCTTCAAGATCCGCCGCGACCCGCGAATCACCCGCGTGGGCGCGTTCATCCGCGCCACCAGCATCGACGAGCTTCCGCAGCTCATCAACGTGCTGCTCGGCCACATGAGCCTGGTGGGCCCTCGCCCCCCGCTGCCCTGCGAGGTGGCCCAGTACGAGCCCTGGCAACGGCGACGACTGTCGGTCCGCCCCGGCATCACGGGCCTGTGGCAGGTGAGCGGTCGCAACGACATCGACTTCGAGCAGTGGATGAAGCTCGACCTGCGCTACATCGACAACTGGTCGCTACGGCTCGACCTCGAGATCCTCGCGCGCACGCTGCCCGCGGTGGTCTCGCGTTCCGGCGCCAGCTGAGCGCCCGTCGGCTCGCCGCCGCGACCGCAGCTACTCGCAAAGGAACGGGTCTTGCCCGGTGCGACCGTGAAATGCGTAGGACGTGCCGCCGTGCTGCAACACGATGCGATACCCCTCGACGATCGCCTGGGTGTACGCCATGTCCGGCTTCGGACAGCCCAGCGCCCCGTTGCTCCACTGGATGTTCTCGACGCTGACGACCGTGATGTCCGACGCCGGAGCACCGAGCTTGGTGCTCAGCTGTTGGCGTGATGCCTCGACCCGAGCATCGGTCGCCCATTGATCCTTCGGGACCGCACCGACAGGTGACGGCGCGGGTTCATGCCCGGGTGGCTCGAGCTGATGCTCCGACGGATCGCGCTCCTGCGCGGGCGGCGGGACTGGCTGCGGGCGTGGCACCTCGGCGTCGCCCGCCTCGGGCGGAGCTCCAGGCGCTGGTGGTCGTGAAGGGCAGGCAACGAGCGCGCACGGAAGCGCGAGTCCAGCGAGCACCAACGCGGGGCGGGTCCAGCTCAGCATGGCCGCGAGCATAGCCCTTCGCGTCGGGGCCTCCGCCGCGCCCACGAATACCGGTCGCGCACGGTGTTACAGGCCCCGTCGCCAGTGGCCGTCGTCTTTTTCCAAGCGACCGATCGTGATCCCCGTGACCGCGCCGAACCCGATCAGGAACAGCCACAAGCCGCCGAACACCACCGCAGACCACAGCGCAATCATGAGCAGGCTTGGTCTATCACGGGCCCGCTCCGGTGGGGAGACCCCATCTCGTACCCGCGCCCCGGTACGGCGCTACCCTTCGGAAGGACCCGCACCCAGGACCCCCCGATGCTCGAACTTCGACCCAGCTGCGAGTGCTGCGACAAGGACCTGCCCCCCGAGGCCACCGATGCCTTCATCTGCACGTTCGAGTGCACGTTCTGTGCAGCCTGCGTGCACGAGCGCCTCCACGGCACGTGCCCCAACTGCGGCGGCAATTTCTCGCCGCGCCCGATACGACCGGCCGACGCCCTGCTCCGCCACCCGCCATCCACCCGCCGCATTCACGCACCGAAGACGGCGTGCTCGAGCGCCGACGCCCGAGCCGAGCCCTGAGCCCGGGCCCACCGCGCGCATAGCCTGTGCACGGCAGCGGGGACATCAGGGACAAGCGCCACACACCCAGCGAAATCCGTCCACCAGCGCATAGGCATCGCGGGCGGCATCGGTGCTGTCCCACAGCGCCGCCACCATCGTGATGTCCTCGCCGGCCGTGACCGGGCCCGACCCCGTCAGCCACCCCGTCGCGCCGTGACCTTCCATGCACGTGCCCTCGAGCTCGGGAAGACCGCCATCGTCGTCGGTGTAGTCGAGCTCGACCGTGTTGACCGCGAGAGGATTGCCTTGGCCGTCCACCGCGATGTTACCGGTCCAGTTCTCCGCCTCGAGCCACACGATGAACATGTCGTTCCACACCTGGCCCACGAAGTCGGGATACTCCGAGATCAACAGCGCGTAGTCGATCTCGACTCCGCTGGCGCCTTGCGGAACGGTGAGCGTCCAGCGGAGATCGACGTAGTCGAACGCACCACCCGTAAACTGCTCCTCGATGGTCTCGGAGCAGTCACCGGTTCCGGCGAGGTTCGGGTTGATGATGCAGTCACCATCGACGTCGATCGGCGCGATGGGGCGCGGGAGAAACTGTCCGAGAGCATGCACCTCGCCGAAATTCGTCCCGAGGGCGCAATCGAATCCCGGATCATCCAGGGCATTGGCGGGGCCGGTCCCCATCACCATGTACGCGGAGCCCTGAGTCGGAGCGAATGCGCCCCCCGCCCCCAGCTGTTCGAGCACCCCGAACGCGGTCGGATCTCCCGAGGCGAAGACGTCGACGAACGGTATCTCGGGACAGCCCACGCCCAACGTCGCCTCGGGCGGTGCCGACGGGTTGTCCGGGCACGGCATGATCTCCGTGCACGCGCACTCGGGCACGCCGGGGTCCGTGTCGATGGCCTCGCCGCTGCTCGCAGAGCGGCCGCCGCTGCTCGAGACGGCGTCGGTGGTCATGACACTGCCAGTGGACCGACCGCCCCCACCGGTGGCACCGGTTCCCGTGTTGGTGCTGGTGCTGGCCGGCGTCGCGCCGGTCGTGCTCGCCGGGAAGCCCGTGGAGCCGTCGGCGTGCGCCGAGCCGTCGAAGGCACCATTGTCCGCCGCACAACCGAGGACGAGCAGTGCGAAGGGAGCCAAGCGGTAGGTCAGCGTTCGCACCATCATCCTCGAACGAGCCCATAGCTTCGCATGGCACGACGACGCTCGTCGCCTCATCCGAGCCATTGACCTCGTGACCGGTTCGTTCACGGCCCACAGGCCGGACACCGCGACGTCGTGAACCCCCCAGGACCGTGTTCCATTGCGACTACGCTACCCATCCGCCCGCCGAGTCCTGCGGTCGTCACCGACCACCCGCGGATGGGCATCGACCGTCGGACAGCCCGCTCGCCAGATTTTCGAGTGCATCACGCCCACCGGGGGGCCATGGCTCGGAAGCAGCGGCCCACAACTGCGAGGCCGACGACCCATCCGCACTCGAGCCACCCTCGGGGCGCGCCGTTTCCTTGATGCATCTCGCACCATCGGTGCCGCCCGAGCACCACCACGCAACCTTCGGACGCTTCGAGTCGAGACGGCGGACCCATGCCCACCAGCGGGGCGACGGGGTGCTCGACGCCACGCCCACCCACCTCGATACCGCCACCATGATGCTCACCATCCTCGGCGGCACCGGCCTCGAGCGTGAAGGTGAAGCCCTCACCCCGCCATCGAGGCGCTGGCCAGGCCCTGGGCCCCCGCGCCCCTCAGTGATTCCAAATATTTACGACCTCCAGCCCTCCACGGTATCGGGCCGATCTCGAGCCCCGAGCACCCCGGCGAGCTCCGTCGGCAGCGGCGTCACGGCCTCGCGACGAGGCGAAGACGGCCCGCGAGCGGCAGGCCGGCCCGCTCCGCGATTTTGTTCTACGCTCGCGAGCCATGGAGACCTCGCCTCTGGCCCTGGCCACCGCCCGCATCATCGTCGCGGCTCTGCCCGACGGCGTGGAGCTCGGCGTGGACGAGGTGGCCGGCTTGCTCGCCCCGCCACCCAAACCCGAGCTGGGAGACCTGGCGTTCCCCTGCTTTCGGCTGGCCAAAGCCCTGCGCAAGGGTCCACCCGTCATCGCAACCGAGCTCGCGCAGGCGCTCCCGACCGACGGCTTGATCACCGAGACCCGAGCCACGGGCCCGTACCTCAACGTTCGCCTCGACCTGGGCAAGGCCGCGCCGTTGGTGCTCAGCGACCTCGTCCGAGGACAGCCCGCGACGCCGCCCGCCCGCGAGCAGCGGGTGATGGTGGAGTACTCCCAGCCCAACACCCACAAGGCATTCCACGTGGGGCACATGCGCAACGTCTGCATGGGCGATGCGATCGTGCGGCTGCTGCGAGCCGACGGCTACGACGTCGTGGCCGCCAACTACTACGGCGACGTTGGGGCCCACATTGCCAAGTGCATGTGGTGGTACCTCGACCATCTCGACGACGCGGGACGCGAGCCACCGGCCGAAGGCCGCGGCGAGTGGCTCGGCGAGATGTACACCCGCGCCAACAACCTGCTCGCCGACTGGGCCGACGCCGCCAAGGCCGGCGACGCCGAGGCCCAGGCCAAGCTCGACGCGGGCCGAGCTCGCACCACCGATCTCCTCCAGAAGCTCGAGTCGCGTCACCCCGAGGTGGCCGAGGTCTGGGACCGCACCCGGCAGTGGTCGCTGGACGACTTCGCCGAGATCTACCGCTGGTGCGGGGTGGAATTCGATCGGGCGTTCTACGAGAGCGAGGTCGACGAGCCCGGCCTGGCTCTGGTGGAGGAGTATCTGCAGCGCGGCATCTTCGTGGAGAGTGAAGGCGCGGTGGGCATCTTCAACGAAGAGGTCAAGCACATGCCGTTCTTCATGCTGCGCAAGCGGGACGGCACCGGTCTGTACGCCACCAAGGACCTGGCCCTGGCCCGCCTCAAGTTCGAAGAGCACGCCATCGACCGCTCGATCTACGTGGTCGACACGCGCCAGAGCGACCACTTTCGCCACGTGTTCCTCACCCTCCACAAGATGGGGTTCACCCAGGCTGAGCGCTGCGAGCACGTCCCCTACGAGGTCGTGGAGCTGCCCTCGGGACCGATGTCCGGGCGCAAGGGCAACGTGATCTTGTTCCGCGCGCTGCGTGAGCGCATGACCGCTCACCTGGTCGACAACTACCTGGCCAAGTACCGGGGGCAGTGGCCCGACGAGGAGATCGAGCGTACCGCCCACGTCGTGGCTCTGGGTGCGATCAAGTTCGGGATGCTCGCGCGGGACGTCAATCAGAAGATCGTGTTCGACATGGAGTCGTGGATGGCCGTGGAGGGCGACACGGGGCCATACCTCCAGTACAGCGCCGCCCGAACCAACTCGATCCTTCGCAAGGCCGCCAAGGCCGACAAGCCGTTCGACCCCAGCCTCCTGGATGACCCACAGCGGCTGCAGGCCGCTGGGGCCGCGCTGGTGCAGCCCGAAGAGCGGCAGCTCATCCTCGAGCTGGCGGAGCTGTCGCCGCAGGTCCACCGCGCGGCCGACAAGCTGCGCCCCTCCACGCTGTGCACCTACTTGCTGGGGCTGGCCAAGGCGATCAACCGGTTCTCCAATGCCAAGCAATGCCACGTGCTCCGCTCCGAGGGCGCCATCCTCGAAGGCCGGTTGCTCCTGGTGCAGGCGGCGCGAGAAGGCATGCGCTGGGGCATGGGGCAGCTTGGTATCGAGGCTCCCGAGCGCATGTGATCGACCCGCCTCCGCGTCCCACGAGGCCACAATCGTTGGGACGCCTGCGAATCCAGCAACCAGTGGTGGGCTCGGCACGCGTCAACGCACACCGTGAGATTGCGGTGCCCCTCGTCAAGCCCCCACTGGGTCGTGATAACTGAGTGCGCATGGTCGACGACGCGCGTACGCCAGTCATCATCGACGCCATCCGCACGCCCATCGGCCGCCTTCGTGGCGCGCTCGCCCCGGTCCGTCCCGACGACCTGGCCAGCCACGTGGTGCGCAGGCTGGTCGAGCGGCACCCCGCCGCAACCGAGCAGCTCGAAGACGTGTACTTCGGCGCCGCCAACCAGGCCGGCGAAGACAACCGCAACGTCGCGCGCATGGCCTCGCTGCTGGCGGGGCTCCCCGTCGAGATCCCGGGCGTCACCGTCAACCGCCTGTGCGGCTCCGGCATGGAGGCGATGATCCAGGCGGCCAAGTCGGTGATGTGCGGCGAGGGCGAGGTCTACATCGCAGGCGGCGTGGAGAGCATGAGCCGGGCGCCGTTCGTGCTGCCCAAGTCGGGCGAGGCCTACCCGCGCAGCGCCGAGATCTTCGACACCTCGCTGGGGTGGCGGATGATCAACGCGAAGATGAACACCCTGTACCCCGTAGAGGGGCTGGGAGAGACGGCGGAGAACGTCGCCGAGCGCTACCAGGTCAGCCGCGAAGACCAGGACGCCTGGGCGCTGGCATCGCACCAGCGTGCGGCCACGGCCCAAGACGAAGGCTGGCTCGACGACGAGATCGTGGCGATCACGGTCCCGCAAGGGCGCAAGAAGGAGCCGCTGCGCGTGACTCGAGACGAGGGTGTTCGCCGCGACACCTCGCTCGAGAAGCTCGCTCGGCTGCGCCCGGCGTTTCGCGAGGGTGGCTCGGTCACGGCCGGCAACTGCTCGTCGCTCAACGACGGCGCGTGTGCCTTGTTGGTGACCAGTTTGGCCCGCGCCAAGAAGCTCGACCTCGAGCCGATGGCCCGCATCGTCAGCTGGGGCCACGCGGGCGTCCACCCTGGCGTGATGGGCATCGGGCCGATCCCCGCCAGCCGCAAGGCGCTCCAGCGGGCTGGACTGACGGCGGGCGAGATCGACATGTCCGAGCTCAACGAGGCGTTCGCCAGCCAAGTGCTGGCCTCGCTGCGCGACCTCGGCCTCGACCCCGAGACGGTCAATCCCGCGGGCGGGGCCATCGCGCTGGGGCACCCGCTGGGCTGCTCGGGAGCTCGTATCGTCACCACGTTGGCGCACGGACTGCGGCGTACGGGCAAGCGCTACGGCCTGGCCACGATGTGCATCGGCGTCGGCCAGGGCATCGCCTCGGTCATCGAGCGGCTGTAGAGCCCACCCGCCACCCCACGGGGAGACCCGCCACCACCCACGGTGCCGGATCTCCGCCCGCGCCCGGGACTCAGTGCGTGAGTCCGGGTGCGACGTCGGGATCGGCCGACGACTCGGCCGTCGTGAAGACCAGCTTGGACTTCACCAGCTTGAAGACCGCCTCCTGCCCCGGTGTGGCGTTGCTTCTCGGCGCGACGTGGTGGCAGTCGTACGACATCGTGTTGGTGGTGCCGGCAGCCGGACGCGTCACCGCATCGACGGCGTCGTTGCCCGAGTGCGCGAGCGTGCTCTGGCTGGTGTTGGCGTTGGTCCGGGTTCCCGCGATCGCGTAGCTACTACCCACGGGGCAGAAGGTGAGAGCCACCGTCTGTTGCTGCGGGGCGAACACGAACACCAGCCCCCGATCCCACAGGTCGACTCGACTGCCATCGTCGAGGACCAGCTCGAGCACGGAGGCATTGGCGTCGACGCGAAACGTCAGCGCGTTGCCGGAGGTCTGATGAGGGGTCGTCGACGACGCCGAGGCGCTGCCAGAGGGGAACATTCCATTGTCAGGGGCCATGATTTCTTCTCTCGTTCAAGGGTTTGGGGGAAGGTCGATGCCCAAGCGCCGGCCTTCAGAGGGAGTCATCGCGCCGAGGCGGGCCAGCCAGCGCAGCGCTTCATGGAGGGGTGTGCTCGGATCTCCAAACGCGGTCCGCACCGCGGGCGTCATGTGTCGAGCGCCTCGGCCCTCGCGGATCCGGGTGATCCCGTCGAGGAACTCGAGCTGCGTGCGATCTTCGGCATCGAGCTCCGCGACTCCGCTCGCCATCGCGTCGAGGTGGTCACGCGCGCCGTCTGGATCCCCCTGACGCAAGGCGATGACCGCAAGACACAGGCGGGCGCTCGACCCCGTGCCGCGTCCTGCTGTCGCCGCGAGTGCGGCCTCGAACTGCAGCCGCGCCTGTTCGAAGCGGTCGAGCTGGAGGAGCGCAAACCCGGTGTTGAGCTGCACCTGGACGAGGATCGGTGCGTTGGGGCCGAGGCTCTGCTCGTAGTGCTGGACCGCCAGCGCGTACGCCTGCACCGCCACCTGTGGCCGCCCCCGACTCTCGGCGATCACGCCGAGCGCCATCTGAACATCGCCGTGACGCGGGTGGACCGAAGGCAAGCCACGGGCAAAGACCGCCCGCGCCTGGTGAGCATGGCGTTCGGCTCGCTCCGCCTCCCCGCGGCCGAGCGCGAGCTGAGTCAGGGACAGCAGCGCCGTGCCCAGCTCCGGGTCGGGCGTAGACGGGCCCTCCATCCAGATCGCAGCGGCACGCTCGAGGTAGGGCACGGCCTCGGCGGCGCGGTCGGCCGAGTGCAGGATCTGACCCAACGAAAACGCCTGCACCGCGGCCTCGGGGTGCTGTGGACCCAAGCCATCCTCGGCCGCCTGCAGTGCATTGCGACGAAGGGTGACCGCCTCATCTATCCGTCCGTCATCGGCGACGACCTTCGCAAGGTGTCCCAGGTACCCCGGGCGCACGACCGCGACCCCCGGGTGCTGTTCCTCATCGATGATCGCCAGCGCGTTCCGGAGCGCCGACTCGGCCTGCGCTCGGTCGTCGGCCAGCACGGCGACCTGGGCGCGGAGGAACTCGAGGCGCGAGCGCGACAACGGGTCGGCACCGATCCGTGCGTTGGCGGCTCGGGCTCGGCGTAGCTGGTCGCTGGCGCGTGTGTGGTCACGCTCGACCGATGCGGTCTGCCACACGAGATCCGGCCAGACCCTCGCCGCGAGACGATCGTGGAGGCTTGCCTCGGCCAGATCGACCGCACGCTCCAGCAGCGCGACCCCGGGTTCACCACGCCCGAGATCGACCTCGACCTCACCGACCTCGGCGAGTGCTTCAGCCAGCGCGGGCGGGTAGCCGAGGGCCTCGGCCGTCTCCACCGCCGTGGTCACCAGCCCTTGCGCGACACCGGGGTGCCCCGCCAAGCGCTCGGCCTGGCTGCGGGCAAGCGTGCGACGAAGACGAGCCACCGCATCGGCCTTTGCGGGTGGCGGGAGCGGGAGTCCCAGGAGCAGGCGCTCATCATCTCGGCAGTCATCCGGCCTCGGTAGCTCGGCGACCGGCTCCAGGGCGTGCGCCACCGCCTCGGCATCCGCGTCGATCAGCACCTGGACCGTGGCCTCGAACCGAACCCGTTGACGCTCGAGACACGCGCCACGCAGTCCGAGTACTTCGCCGGGCAGTTGCTCGCCGACCGTCGCCTCACACAGGCGTTGACGCTGGTCGAGCCACGCTCGGCTCCACCCGTCGAGTCCGCGCCGCGTGGCTGCGGCGCTGGCGGAGGCAAACGGAGCGTTCGTGGCCACAAACGCGCGGCCGAGGGCCTCGCTTCGGTCGGCGTCCCAGCTGCCCTCCAGGGCTTCGGCCGATACGGCGCACGGATCGACGGCGTCCCCGGCCGGCTCGGATGCCCGGCCGAGGCCGACCAACAGCGCCGCCGCGGGCACGACGATCGCACCAATGCCAACCCGACGGCGCCGACGCGGGATCGACTCCAGTGCCCGCAGCAGCTGTCCGAGGTCGGGCCAGCGTTGCTCGGGCTCGCGGGCGAGACCGCGGCGCAGGACCCTCCACACGCTGCGGGGCACACCTCCCCGCGGCGGCCGGATCACCGCGTGAGTCTCGAGCGCCTCCAGGCGCTCGACCATGTTGGCGATCGCGAACGGTGGCCGTTGCCACAGCGCCTCGTACAGCGCGACGCAGAACGCAAACTGATCGGCGCGGGCATCGACCGACTCGCCGCGCAGCTGCTCCAGCGGCATGTAGCGCACGGTACCCAGCACCGATCCCGCCGTGCTCAGCCGCTGCGCAGAGCCGACCGAGTCCGAGGCCGAGTCCGCGAGCACCTCGCCATCCGCCGCGCCCACCCGCGGCGCGTAGGTCGATGCCAGGCCGAAGTCGGCCACCCGGCAGCGCCCATCCCGAGTCAGCAAGACGTTGTCGGGCTTGAAGTCGCGATGAATGATGTCCGCCGCGTGGGCAGCCGCCAAGCCACGGCCTGCGGCAACGAACCGAGCCACGATCGCCGCCCAGCCACGCGGCTCCTTGCGTAGCCAGTGGGTGAGGGTCCCGCCCTCCACGTACTCCATGGCCAGGAATGTCCGACCGTCGTGCTCGCCGACTTCGTACACCTGCACCACGTTGGGATGCGACAGCCGAGCCAGCGCCTGTGCCTCTCGCCGCAAGCGTCGCTGACCACGGCTGCGGCCGAGGTTGGGCAAGACCAGCTTGATCGCCACGCATCGTCCGAGCTGTTGGTCGGCGCCCTGGTAGACCTCGCCCATACCGCCAGCCCCGATCTTGCGATCGATGCGGTACCGACCGATCGTGTGCGTGCAGCCGGAGTCGATGCCGAACAACGCCCGCCGAGCAACCGACCGCACGCGCTCGTGCTCGAAGTCCCGCGCGATCGGGTCGGTGGCGTCGGACTCGGCGACCGGCGCCGTGGGTCGACACTCGTGCCCCGGGTCTTCGAACGCGGCGGCAGCGTTTGCGCACTGACGCTCTCGGTCGGCACGGGCGACGGACGTCGGGCGTTGCGCTGGCGCTCCGGCCAAGGCGCTCCCGGGACCGACATCGATGGTCGGACCGCGCTCGACCGACCACCGCTGCACGCCATGAAGCGCATCCCCCCGAGCGGGCGAGCGCGGAGCAGTGGCAATGGGGTCGGAGCGGCGCACGGGTCTGTAGGGATGGCGGGGGCGGCTCGATAGACCGCGGCCGGTCCCAATCGATCAGTGGTCTCGCCGACTTTTTCCCAGCCGCGCCCCGGCGGCGCCCACCGGGCCCTGCGCCGTAGTGCGCGTCACGGCTGCGGCGCGACCGCGACCTGGTGCACGTACTCGGTCGCAGCGAGTCGCTCCCCCATCACGGGTGCGTGGCCGTGTCCGACGGCCCGCAACGGGCCAGCCGCCGCACGCCTCCACGCACCATGGCGTCACGCGCGAGATCGAGGCGTTTGTCGGGCACACCATGAGCGCGGAGCGACCAACGCATCACCGGGGCGGGCGGGGTGCCATCGCATGATCGGGGGTTGGTTTCCTCCCCACCCGATGAGCTCCGCCGCGACCACGCTGTGTTCCACGGTACGGGTGCAACGACGCCACCTGTTGTGTGAGAACGGTTCGATGGAATTGTGAGGCTGTGGCCATGGACTTCAGCACGCCCCATGCTCGTATCGATGCCGCTCACTTCCTCAGTGCTCTATGCCCTCGCGCTCGCAGGTCCCACCGGACTGGTCGAGCACGCTGCCCCGACCGATCCCGTTCCGATCGTCGGCGGGAACGAGGCGATGCCGTGCCAGTGGCCCGCCGTGGTGGCGATGATGGAAGACGACGAGACCCCGGTGCTGTGCTCGGGCAGCCTGGTGGCACCCGGCGTGGTGATGACCGCGGCGCACTGCGTGATTCCAGAGCGTCCGATCGTCGCGGTTGGCTTTGGCGAGCACGGCCAAACCACGGGCATGCCACAGCGGATCGTGGCGGTGACCGATTGCGTCGGCAACCCCGACTACTACGCGGGCCAGGGCGCCGACGTGGGCTACTGCCTGCTCGCGCAGGACGTGACCGACGTACCCATCGTTCCGCTGATGAACGGTTGCGAGGTCGATGCGTTGCCGCCCGGCGCCGAGGTCACCATCGTTGGATACGGCGCGAGCTACGGGACGGTCGACGAGTTCGGCGAACTTCAGACGATGGGCGTGGGCCCCAAGCGCTACACGACACAGACGGTCGACTTCATCGACCCCGTGTTCCAAGAGATCGCGATGTACGACGGCTCGGGATCCCAGTCGGCGTGCTTCGGAGACTCGGGGGGCCCGGCCCTGGTTCAGATGGATGACGGCACGTGGCGAGTGTTCGGCACGGGCGGACACCTGTACGACCCGGGCGGCCTCCCGCCGCCAATGCAGCCCGGCAACATCTGTGGGGCCGGCGCGGCGTATGGCTTCGCCCCCCACGTGATTCCGTGGCTCGAGGCCAACAGTGGTGTCGACCTCACCCCGTGCTGGAACGGTGACGTGTGGGCACCCGGCCCCGGCTGCGCCGATTTCCCGCTGGACCCCGACGTCGGTGCCGGGGTGTGGGCGACCGGATGTTCGGGCGGCTCCTTTGGCGGAGGCGGACCCCCCGTGTGCGTGGAACCCCCCGGCGGCACGGGAGACACCGGCTCGGACGAGACGACCGGCGACGGCGAGTCCGGACCCGGCGACGACACCACGACCTCGGGAGCGGGCAGCAGCGACGGAGCCCCCGGCGACACGACGGGCGGCGCCTTGACCACGGGCGTCGCCACCACGGGGCCCAGCGGTAGCAGCGGGGACGGTGGACCAGCACTACCACCCGACCCTCCCGCGGGTACGGGCAGCGAAGGCAGCGGCGACGGCGACGGTACGGCCGGCGCTGCCGACGGCGACGGTACGGGCGGCTGCGGTTGTCGCAGCACCTCCACCCCAACCGGCGCCGGCTGGGCCATGCTGGTGCTGCTGGGTGCGCTCAGGCGACGTTGGCGATAGGCGCCGGCCCGCGCTGCCTCAATCGATCCAGCGATCCCACCGGGGCTCGCGGGTCACCAGCTCACCCGAGTCGCGACGGTACACCCGCCAGGTGCCGTCGCCCTGCTCGATGAGGAACGACTCCACCGGTCCGAAGACCTGGCCGAGCTCGTCGGCGGTGCACGTGGGGAGATAGGCCCGAAGCACCCGCGGATCGTAGAAGCGAAACAACACATCGCGGCCCTCGGGGAGCCGGGCGCGGATCATCGATGCGAAGTGCTCGGCGATGTCGTCGAGGGACTTGCTGCTGCGCAGCATGACCCCCCAGTTGTTGTTGCGACCATAGCGCGCGAAGTGCCCGGCGAACGGATAGTGCGATCCCAGAGCCACCAGGTGGGGGGCTACAGTTGCCAGTACCCGCGGGAGGTCGGTGCCATACAGACACCGATGCTCGTTGCCCTCGGCCTGGAGCAGCGCGAACACGCGTGGGTCGGCCGCCCCGTCGACCAGCGCGTAGACCGAGCTGGGCTGGTCTGCGACCTTGATCTGCGAAAGTGCGCGGCGAATGATCCCGTTGATCGTCCGCTTGGTCGTCCTGCTCACGGCGCGGCCACTATACGACGCGTGGTGGCTACTGGCATCGCCAGAATTGCGCCCCCCGCCCAAGGTGCGAAATGGGCTTGCCCATGGCCGTAATTCTGGAACAGTACCCAGTGAGATGCGATGGCTTCTGCGTGACGGACCCCAACAGCTGGTGCTGAGCACGGAGCGCGGCGCCCCGTTCGAAGGCGCGGTGATGGTCGAGGACTCGACCGCCGCCGCCTCGGCGCTCCGCCACCTGGCGTACAACGCCGAGAACATGAAGACCATCCGCCAGATCCACGCGGACATGACCGACAGTCACAACTCCCGCAGCCGCGCCGATACGTTGGTGCTCGCGGAGATCATGTCGTTGGTCGCGACTCGCCGGATGTACATGTTCGAGCAGAGCCGCACGGTGGTGCTCAACTACCAAGTGCCCGAGGCTGCCGACGACGAGGGGTGGGACGACGAGGGTGAGGTCGTGTATGCGGCTCCCCCCCCACCCCCTCCCGAGCCCGTGGCCACCCCGGCCATGATTGCCCAGGCCGCAGCGCTCCGACAGGCGGCCGAATCCGGGGCGCCCTTCTGCGAAGAATGAGTGGATTGACCTGCTCCCGCGTGCCGGGAGCCAAACGCCACCATCACGACGAAGACGATGCGCATCACCTGCTGTAGCGGGCGATGTGCTCGTCGGATTGCAAGTCGACCAGGCGCACCCACGGCAGCCCCAAACCCGGGGCATACTCACCGATGAGCAACAACCGCTCGGAATACTGCGCGGCCAAGAGCGTGTGTCCGGGAGGGACCCGCCCGACCCGCGCCGTACTGAAGACCTGCCCTGCCACCGAGACCTGACCCGCTTCGAAATCGGAGACGGCAACCGCCTGACCGTGGGCGCCGAGCCACATGAAGGCAGCGTCCGCGTCGGGATAGGGGCCGTCGTAGGCACCGGGCATCGGGCCCCACGTTCTGATCATCCAACTCACCACCGCGTTGTAGGGCGTGTTGAAGAGGGGTTCGCTGCCATCGACGACGCAGCCGCTCGACTCGGCGTAGATGCGCAGCTCCGGATCGAGGTCATGGCCGGCCAGCAGACCGCGGCGGCGCAAGTACGCGGTGCCATCGAGATAGTCGTGGACTCCCTCCACCACCCCACGAACCGGCGTGACGCAGTACGGAGAGGTCACCAGCACCACCACGGCCAGGCGGCGGTGACGGACCGCGAGGTAGCCGACCCCAACCAGGCCGAAGACCAGCCCTGTTTCCCAGTAGACGGCGCCCACATCGAAGACGACGAGCACTGGGAACGTGGACCACATGAGCCCATAGGTGAAGGGCGCGACGACCCATGGCACGGCCCAACGAACGCTGACCGACGGTCGTGCCGACATCAGTGGTTCGACACCGCAGGAGCGACCGGGGTTCGCGCTGGACCGAAGACCGTCCAGCACGCGCCCACCACGGGGATCAGCCGGGAAGGGCCTGGGCCCGAGCCCGCAGATCATCGCGCAGCGCCACGATTGCCCGAGATTCGCGCCGAGCGGCTGGGTATCCATCGATGAGCGACAGCGCCTGCGTGTACAGATCCCGAGCTCGACCCGTCGATCCTCCGAGCGCGAGGAGGTCTGCCCGCCGCCCCAGCCATCGCGGC
>JAHZJA010001483.1 GCA_022601155.1 Deltaproteobacteria bacterium
CATCGCCCCACGCAGGTGCTGTTGGCCGAGCTCCAGCGCCGCCAGCCCTCCGCCGACCTTGTCGGCACCTTGCTGCGACTGGACGATCTCTCCGACCGCAACCTCGATGCCCTCCACGAGGCCGCCGAGGTCGGTGTGGCCATCGCGGCCGACGGCGCCCTCGATGCGGCCGCAACCCGCGACATCGTCGCTCGGCTGTACCGCAAGGCCTCGCGGCTGTTCGCGGCCAGCGAGGATCTGGCCGGAGAGCGGACCCCCGGCCAAAGCGCCTCGTGGGCACGCGACCACCTGCTGGAGATGATGCTCGAGCAGCAGGACCAGCCCGGCGCCATCGGCCTGCTGCAGGACGCCGCCCGGCTTCCGTTCGACGCGGCCACGACCCAGTCGCTCCGCATCCACGCCGCCCGGCTGTGCGTACAGCAGGGAGACAACGGTCGCGCGATCGATCTGCTGCGCCATGTGCTCGACGAGCGCAACGACGACCTGGCTCTGGTCCGTGAGGCGGCCGCCCTGTGCGAGCAAGAGGGGCGCCTGCTCGATCTGGTGCTGCTACGCCGTCGCGAGCTCGAGCTGTCGGACGACCCCGATGCCAAGCTGGCGCTGCGCCTGACCCTGTCGAGGCTCGGTGGCGAAGTCGAGCAACAAGGGGGCCGCGTGGAGTCCCTGCGCGACAACCTGGGCGAGCGCCCCGGACACCACCAATCGATCGAGGCGCTGGTGGAGGTACTGTCGGACAAGGGCCGGTTCTCCACGCTCGCGGACGTCCTGGCCGAACAAGCCCAGACCCTCCAAGACGGAGGAAAGGCCGAGCCCGCGGCCGCATTGTGGTCGCGGGTGGCCGCGCTGGTCGAAGAACACTTCGGCGACAGCGAGCGCGCCATCGAGGCCCTGGGACGGGTCGTGGATCTGGCGGCCACCAACACCGCGCTCGACGATCTGGCGCGACTGCACCTGGCTCAAGGCCAACCGGGAGAGGCGGCGCGGTGGCTCGAGCAGCGGCTGTCCACCACCGAGACCAACCAGCAAGTGGCCGTGCGCCTGCGACTGGCCCGGGCCCAGATTCAGGCAGAGCGCCCCACCGATGCCATCGCCACCCTCGAGGCGGCGTTTGGGGAGGCACCCCGCAACGGCGAGGTCCGCAAGCTGTTGCTCGGGCTGTATCGCAAGCACGAGCAGTGGGCCCCGCTCGCCGACGCCCTGACCGTTGCCACCGAGCACGTCGGTGACACGGCCACGATCTTGGCCTACGCCCGCGAAGCGGCCGAGATCTTCCACGAGCGCCTCGAGCAGCCCGGGCAGGCGGTTCCCGTACTCGAGCGCGCACACGTGCTGGCACCCGACGACCGAAGACTGCGGAGCATGCTCGCCGAGGGGCTCCGTGTCGCAGGCCGGCTGGATGAAGCCCGGACCCTGCTGACCGGACTCATCGCCGACTTCGGGCGGCGGCGGTCGGCCGAGCGTGCGGGCGTCCACCTGCAGCTGGCACGCGTCGCCCATGCCCAGGGTGATACTGGCGAGGCGCTCGACCAACTGGAGCTGGCGTCCAAGATGGACTCCGGCAACCCCACCATCATGAGGACTCTGGCGGAGACCGCCCGCCAGGCCAACGAGCTGGACCGCGCCGAGAGGGCCTACCGCGCGCTGCTGCTGCAGGTTCGTCGACAGACCCAGGGCACCGTGCGCGAGCCCATCGGTCCCGCGACCGTGCTCATCGAGCTGTCGTCCATCGCCGCGCAGCGCGGGCAAACCGAGCAGGCCGAGGAGCTCGTCGAGTCGGCCCTCGAAGCCCTCGCCGACGACGATGGCCAGGCGCCGCTGCTCCAGCGCGCCCTCAACGACCGCAAA
Source organism: Deltaproteobacteria bacterium (assembly GCA_022601155.1). Classification (GTDB taxonomy): domain Bacteria; phylum Myxococcota_A; class Polyangia; order Nannocystales; family Nannocystaceae; genus Paraliomyxa. Next base: position 1,846 of record JAHZJA010001483.1, read on the forward strand.
GAGCACGCCCTGCTGCTGCGCGTGCTCCAGACCCGGCTCGCCCACGTGCAGGGATCACGCCGACGCGCCGAAGTCCTCGCCGATCTGGCCGAGCTGTTCGAAGGGCCGCTCGACGACGTCAGCCAGGCGCTCGATACCCGCCTGCAGGCCCTCGAGCACGATCCGGGCTCGCCGCTGCACCACCAGCGGGCCCGCGACCTCGCCATCCGTGCCGAGCAGCGCGACCGCTACATCGAGCACGTCGACATGCTGCTGGAGCGAGCCCGCCGCAACACTGACGTTCAAGTTCGATGCGAGCTGCTGCTGCGCCTGGGTCGCGCGATGGAGGACCGTGGCGACTACGAGCGCGCGGCGACCCTGCTTCAGCAGGCAGAGGCGACCGGGGTTCGCGAGGTGGATGTGTGGCGAGCGGGCGCCCGCCTCGCTGGCGCCCGCGAGGACACCGAGCAACAGGTCCGACTGCTGGGCAAGCTGGCCGAGCTGGGCGAGGACCAGTCGGAGACCCGCACCGATGCGCTGTACCGCATGGCCGAGGTCTATCTGTCGCACGAAGACGGGATCGACGAGGGCGTAGAGGTCCTCCGTCGTGCTCTCGCCGACGCGGCGCGGCCCGAGCGTGCGGCTCGAATCCTACGGCGGGCCGCCGAAGGGCAGCAGCCCCACGCCGAGCTCCTCGAGCTGTACGAGCAGGTGGCGCGTCAGACCGATGACCCGAGCCTGCTGCTACACGCCATCGAGTGCCGTGCCGGCCACCCCGAGGCGACCCCCGAGGACATTCGCGAGGGCACCGTACTGGCGACGCAGCTCGAGGCGCCCGAGCGTGCCGAGGCGCTGATGCTCCGCGCCGTCGAGCTGGGCGAAAACCTCCTCGACGGACAGCAACGGGTAGCCTGGGCCCGGCTGGACCTCGCACGTCGACGACTGACGATGGGAGACCTCGCGGGTGCGGTCAAGTGGATCGGCGAGGCGGCCGAGACCGCTCCGCTACCGGAGCTGCTGTCGCTCGGTCAACAGATCGCCGAGATCGCCATGGCCGACGACGGCGATCCATCGTTGGCGGCCAAGCTCTACGAGAGCCTGCTCGAGCGCGATCCCACCGCCCGCGCGGCATGGGAGCCACTGGCCGGCATCTACCGACGCCTCGATGACGTCGAGCGCCTGCATCGATTGGTGGACGAGACCCTCGATGGGCTGCAAGACACCGCCGAGCGCAACGCCCTTCGACTGATGTTGGTCGAGAGCATGCTCGCCCACGAAGAGCACATCGATGACGCGCTGGAGGCCCTGCGCAACGTGCTGCTCGAGGACCCCGAGCACGAACAAGCGCAGCGGTTGATGGCCGAGCATCTTCGCCGCACGGGCAACCGTGATGAGCTCTTGGAGCTGCTCCGTCAGCAGCTGATGAACGCTCAAGCCCGCGGTGATGGGCCAGCCATCGCCGCCGCCGCGCTGCGCCTGGGCGAGCAGTTCGACGCGGACGACCCGACCGAGGCGGTTGCCGTCTACCGCACCGCGATGGAGGCGGCCCCCGACGACCCGGCGCTGCTGCGTGCACTGCTGACCCACCTGCAGGACGAGGACGCTTCGACCGAGCGCGCCGAGGTGCTCGCCCGCTTGATCGACGTCGAGGACGAGGACGACGCAGCCCAGCGGGCCATCGAGCTGTCGGACCTGCGTGTCACGATAGGCGACTCCGCCGGAGCACTGCAGGCCCTCGTGGCCGGGTACCGACGTCGCCCCAGCCACACCGGGCTGCGCGAGCGTCTCGAGCAGGCCTACGAAGCTCAGGGCGATTTCGCGGGGCTGGCCCGGATGGTGCTCGATGCCGCCGAGTCGGCCGAGGACGTGGAGACCAAGCTGCCGCTGCTTCTCCAAGGCGCCGCGCTCCACCGCGAGCACCTGGGTGACACCGCCGCGGCCATCGAGATCCTCCGGCAAGCGCGGGACCTGGCCCCTGACGACACCGCGCTGGTGGCAGAGCTGGTCTCCACGTTGATCGTGGCCGAGCGGCTCGACGACGCGGGCGAGCTGGTCGGCGAGCAGCTCGAGGCCGCGGGCGAGGATGATGCGCGCCGACTGCCCTTGCTGGTGCAGCGCGCCGAACTCCGGGAGGCCACGGGCGATCTCGACGGCGCCATCGAAGACCTCGACGTCGCGCGCTCGATCGATACGCAGCTCACCTCGCGCCTGGCCGAGGCGATCGACCGACGGCGCCAGGCCGCCGCGGAGGCGAGCGACGCGGAACTCGAGCGCGCCCTGACCTTGCGTCAGGCACGGCTGCAGCTGGATGCCGCTGAGCCCGACTCCGCCCGCGAGCTCCTGGCCGCGTGGGTCGAGCGCGAGCGCAAGGACGTGGAGGCACTGCAGCTGATGCGGCAGATCGACTCGGCGGCGGGCCGCTGGGAGATCGTGGCCAAGACGTGCGCCCGACTGGTGGCCGTGACGTCCGACGACGCCCAAGTGGAGGCCGCTCTGGCGCTCACCGAGGCTTGCGCCACCCTCGAGCGCCTCGACCTGGCCAAGCCCGGCCTCGAGCACGCGCGCCGCAAGCAGCCCGACAATCGCGATATTCGGCAGGCACTGGCCCGGGTCTACGAGGCAACCGGTGCCAATGCCGAGCTCGCACGACTGCTGACCCAGCAGGCCCAGGAAACCGAAGACCCCGAGCAGCGGCTGGAACTGCTGCGTCGCGCCGCCGATCTACACCTGACGCAGGGTGAGGTCGCGGAGGCGCTGCCGCTCATTCGCGAGGTGCTCGAGCTGGCCCCCGAAGACCTGGTCAGCTCGGTGCTCCTCATCGACGCGCATATGTCCGCGGGAGAGCTCGACGAGGCCGAGGCCGCGCTCGAGCGCGCCATCGAGGCAACGGGAGGTCGCCGCAGTCCCGAATTGTCGGCGCTGCTGCACCGCAAGGCCCGCGTCACCGGGGCGCGAGGCGACCATGATGGTCAGCTCGAGCTGATGCAGCAGGCGTTCAGCACCGACAAGAACAACGGGCAGGCTGCCGCAGAGCTGGCCGACCTCGCCGAGCAGATGGAGCAGTTCGACCTGGCGGTGAAGGTCCTGCGCACCATCACCGTGCTCGACGACTGCCCGATCTCCCGGGTGGAGGCGTTCTTGCGGCAGGCCAAGATCGCCCACCGCCGTGGCGATCGCCAGCGCGCCGTGCTGTGGGCCCGCAAGGCCCGGCACGAAAACCCGGACAACGAGGACGTGACCGCGTTCCTCACCGAGCTGGGCGAGAGCTGACCGCCTAGGTCAGTCGGCCCAGCTCGGTGCACATCGTCGCGGGCTGTTCGTCCGCGATCACGCGGCGGCGTCGTGAGAGGCTGTCAAACGCGCTGACGAGATGGGCCAGGCCCAGGGAGGAGCAGGCGGTCTTCTCGTACCGGGTCGCCACGGCCCGGTAGCGCCCGAGCCGATGGAACAAGCACTCCATCAGGTAGCGTCGGCGGTACCGTCTCCGGTCG